>DASVLZ010000318.1:0-7531 GCA_036384615.1 Sediminibacterium sp. | reverse complement strand
CCATAATGTATTTTCGCTGTATCTATGATATAGCTATGGAACTGGCCTGTTTGTCCGGCCGGGTTTCATCCGCATAAAACCCGTGGCGGCCGAAATTGGCAGCGCATTTAACAGGGTAATGGCTTTTTTTGCAGGATGAAGTTCCCGCGTTTACCGGTTATCGTTACCCACCTGATCGGCTGGATACTTTTCCAGAGCCTTCCGCTGGTATTCCTGCTGTCTATGCCCAATGGCGGCGCGGAAAAGGTATTCGCATCACCGGCCTACTGGCTGTTCTGCCTGTATTACCCGGCAGTATTTTACCTGCACCAGTATTTTCTATTGCCGCGGTTGTATCGACAGGGAAAGAAGTGGCTCTATGTAGTATCCCTGGCCGGTATCTTAGCCAGCGCCATAGCCATCAGGCCCTTTGACAGGATGACCTTCCGGCAGCGTGAAATGCGGATGGAAGGATTCCGGGAAATGCGCATGCGGCGCTTGCCCGAGCCGGAGGGATTCAGGATGGGACAGCCGCCGCGACAGGGGCAACGTTTTGAAGGAAGCATCATACAACGGAGAATGCGTATCGATATCATAGGCATATTCCTGCTGATGCTGGTGGTCATTTTCGGCATCGCCATCGATACATCCCGCAGGTCGAGGCTGGCAGAACAGCGGGCGGCACAGGCAGAGGCAGACAAGGCCAACGCAGAACTATCGTTCCTGAAAGCACAGATCAACCCGCATTTCCTGTTCAATACGCTGAATAATATTTATTCGATGGCTGTTACCCGCAATGAGCATACGGCGGATATGCTGATGAAGCTGTCGAATATCATGCGCTACGTAACAGATGATGTGAACCTGGATTTTGTACCGCTGCAGAATGAAGTGGATTGCATCAGCGACTATATAGACCTGCAGCAGCTGAGGCTGGGAAAGAGAACCACCCTTCAATACACAGTGAATGGCGACACAGGCAACAGGGCCATAGCGCCACTGCTGCTGATGACCTTTGTGGAAAATGTATTCAAATACGGCGTAAGCAAACAGGAAGAGAGTGAACTGGTAATAAGGCTGGCTATAGAAGATAACCGTATCTGTTTCTATACGCAGAACCGCATATACCCTGTACAGCAGCAACGCGATGACCGCACCGGTATAGGATTGTCCAATACCCGTAAAAGATTGCAGCATCTGTATCCCGGAAAGCACGACCTGCAGATATCCGCGGAAAATGCATTGTTTACCGTAACACTCTGTTTACATGCCTGATATGCCAGTAACCTGTATTGCCATAGATGATGAGCCCCTGGCGCTGACGCTGATCTCCGAGTATGCCGCGCGCATACCGGAACTGCGGCTGCTGCAAACATTTGAAGACGCTATAAGCGGGGCGCAGTTCCTGAAAGAAAATAAAGTGGATGTGCTGTTTATCGATATCAATATGCCCGATATCACCGGCACAGAACTGGTGCGCTCGCTGGAAAATAAGCCGCTGACCATATTCACCACGGCCTACAAACAATTTGCCTACGAAGGGTTTGAGCTGGAAGCGATCGATTACCTGCTAAAACCCATAGCATTCGACAGGTTTCAGAAAGCAGTGCGGAGGGCCATCTCCTTAAAAGCATTCCGCTATCCTGAAAAAGCAGGCCAGCATTTTTTTGTGCGCTCTGAATACAGGATGATCAGGGTAGAATGTGATCATGTACTCTATATAGAAGGCCTGGAAGATTATGTGAAGATACACCTCGACAATGAGCGGCCAGTTCTTACACTCATGACGATGAAGGCGATGATGGAAAAAATACCCGCTGAAATATTCCGGCGGATACACCGCAGCTATATTATACCCGTGAAGAATGTCAGGTCTGTACACAACAAAAAGATCATGCTGCACAACGGGCAGGAGCTGCCCGTGAGCGACTCATACCTGGACTTTATACAGGAATGGTCGCAGAAAAAATAATGCTGGCATGATAATTATGGGCCGCATTTCTGATGTATACATCTACGTATGCATGATATATTCCATCTATGCCAACATAATTAACAGTTATGGGTTGGCAAAAAAGAAAATTCAGGTATTTTTGCTCTTCCGAAGCTATGCGTTTTGCAACGAATACATATAAGCGTATCAGTTGCCTGCTTTTGCTGGTAATGTATATCAGCTTTCTGTATTTCCAGGTACATCATAACCTGGAGATAGGAAAGTCGGTACAGCGTACCTGTAAATTACAGATAACATGGCAGGCAAGTTCCGACAACAGCTCTGTTGCATCGCATGCCAAACACACCTGCTTTAGTAAAGTAAAAACAGCTCCCAGCAAGCGGTTCCACCCTTATTTTGTTGTTATTGATTATATCAATACCAGTGTGCCGGTTGTGCGTTATATAAAACAGCAATTTACTGTTGAGCCGGCGCCGTTTATTGCCAAACCGTTTCACCAGATAAGCCCCCTGCGCGGTCCGCCCCAGGCCTGAAGTATCACAGGCATTATCCCTAATTGTTAATAGTTAATCTGTGTTCCCGGTATCACCGGAGAGCATGTTACATATATCATGATACAAAATGTTGAAATAGCATATGAAGACACAGCTCCTGCGTATGAAAGAGAGAGTCTTTTTGCCAAGAGCCTGCAGATGTGGTTAAGACCATTCAGCGAAGAGATTAACCGCCAGAACGGAAAGCTGGTGCTGGTCTTCTGTAAAGACGGCAGCAATAAATTCCGCCTGGAAAATGTGGATGAGGAATTACGCAACAGGATAGCGGAACAGTTCCCCAAATTTGTTTCACACTCATAAATATATACACCTGCTCCGGTACCTGTGGTGGTTGCTCTCTTATGTTCACCGCAGGTACCCCGGAGCAGCTTACTTCTCAATACCCATCCACCTCCGCAATGGTACCATAGTCTACCAGCAGTTCCTCTCCCTTACCGATATCCCTTAGCGCTTCAAAAAAACGGCCTTCTTCCCCGGAAATAATATTGGGTGTGGATGAATGGTTCAGATAACTGGCCATATCCATAATCTTACAGCCATGCGAAGGAATGAAGTAATGCGTATCGTCAAACAGGTAATAGGTTTCAATGAATTCCCTGCTGTGCGCGGGCAACTGTTCCACTTCATCGAAACCCAGCCTGATCCATTTGCCGGTATCTGCGGAAAAAATATTCCTGCAGCCTTTGGGAATATCCCTGATGGCAAACACGCCAATGCCGTGCACCGCAGAGGGCTGCAGGGTAACATACATATTATTGCGAAGCTCTTCCAAAAGGGATTCTCTGGTCATGAGATAACAATGTAATTATAAAAGATGTGTGGATGGTTGGATATTCCTCCCTTTACCCGATTGGCTGAAATCATGATCAAATGAAGATGGATACACCAGGTGCAGTATACTCCGGTAGGTATCCGGCAAAACCGCCGTGGTATTTTTTTCCTTCCTGTAGAAAAGAAAAAGATACAGGATGGCAGCTGTAACAAGGAATAATATAACAGGCAGGAGGTTCATGCGGATGATGTAAAAATAAAAGCATATTTTCCATAAGCATGCATGATTTTACTATTACTGAATGGGTTCTCATCTGCTCGGCTGCATTCATCATTGGCATGAGCAAAGCTGGCCTGAAAGGCATGGATATGCTTACCGTAACATTGATGGCGCTGGTTTTTGGCGGCAAATCCTCTACAGGACTGGTGCTGCCCCTGCTTTGTGCCGCGGATGTGGCTGCGGTAGCGTATTACCATCGCCATGCGCAATGGTACCATTTCCGCAGGCTGGTGCCCTGGATGGCGGCAGGTGTGCTGATAGGAGTATGGATAGGAAAGGACATGAATGAAACAGTTTTCAGGAAATCGATGGCGGGTATCATACTGGTTACGATTATCATTGTGCTCTGGATGGAATACCGCAGGAGTAAGGAAGTGCCGCATCACCCGGCATTTGCCGTGGCTGCGGGGTTATCGGCCGGTGTTACCACCATGATCGGCAACCTGGCGGGCGCCTTCTCCAACCTGTATTTCCTGGCCATGCGGGTAAACAAGAATGATTTCATCGGCACAGCAGCCTGGATATTCCTTACGGTGAATTTTTTCAAACTTCCTTTCCAGGTCTTCTCCTGGCACAATATCAATGCCGCTACATTACGCATAGATGCATACCTGCTTCCCGCCCTCGCCGCGGGTTTTATTACCGGAATATGGCTGGTGCGCAGGATACACGATGGGATATACCGCAAACTGGTGATCATTCTTACGCTGATAGGAGCGGTGGTGATGTTTGTGAAACAGTGAGGGTTAGCTATGACTACGGTAAATACGAAGTATTAATTCCGGCCAGTTGTTTGGATGATCTGGAAGAATAATCCGAAGTTGCCAAGCTTAAATAGACATGGCACTGAATATTATGAAGATCATCCGATTCATACAGAACCGTATTTATGAGATACGTGGAGAACGGATCATACTCGACCGTGATCTGGCAGCCTTATATGAAACAGAAACGAAATCTATTAACCTGGCAGGGGTGGAACACGGTACCTGCCATATGCTTTTACTGAACAGGGAATAGCACTTGTTGGATGAGAAGGCCACCCACCGCAAATGGGAGGAGCGGAACCGGATCGGGTTCAGGCCAGAATGGTAGCCCTGTCTGCACACCGCCTTGATCCGCCGTATTCGATATTGTACAGGAAAAAGTATATTTTGTATAAGAGATCTTTCCGGGAAAATGTTACCGAGAATATATATCGCCTGTTTTCTCTTCCTTTCCTGTTCTTCTTCGCGTATGACGGAAACCGACCTGTATTTCGGTCAATCCAGGCCGGATGGTACCATGATAACGGTATCGGAATGGAATGAATTTGCAAAAACAGATATACCACGGGTATTCAAAAAGGGCAGCAGCACCATCAGCGTTACAGGCAGCTGGTACGATCCTGTTGCCGGAAAACTCATTTCCGAGCCGACCTATCTTGTGAGATACGTTTACAAAAAATCATCACAGACATCGCGGCAGATAGACAGCCTGAGGAGCTGGTATCAGCAAAAGTTCAGGCAACAATCTGTTTTGCGGGTGGACAGAAAAGTGCGGGTGCATTTTTAAATCAGGTGGTATCGGATTAACCGAACAGTTCAATCTTGTACGAAACCGTTGAAAGTTTTTTCCCTGATATTATCCATGTTTGCCTGGAGTCTTTGTTTTTCTCAACATAAGATTGCCGGTCAATACCGCAGGCAGGACAGCCGGATCCTGTTGAATGAAGACTCTACGTTCAGGTTTTTTCATTCTGTAGATACCTATCGCGGATGGGCAAAGGGTGCCTGGCATATTGTAAGAGGCAATACAATCAGCCTTACACCCGTTCCTGTTTATGATACCATGACTATGGTTGATGCAAACGGAGATCCGAGAGACAGTATCTTTCTTTCCGAAGATGAAAACGCAACAAGGAAAAAGAAAACAAGAATGCGGGTAATGCGTGTTTTTCAGTATGAACAAAATTTTGAGTTATGTCCAACCACCCTCTTGTATAAGAAAGGCAGGCTGTATGTAATACAACATGGCAGGCGGCAGAAAAAGAAGATCAGGAATGGATATTATATAGAGCCATTTGTTCCCTGGTATGTAAGAAGCATTGATTAATCCGCGCGGTATTATGATCTGGTAACTGTGAACGGGAACTCCGATGAAATCATGAACGGGATCGAAAAGGATTTTTTACTGATCCTCTGGCTTAACTCGCTCAGGTTTTGCAAAAAAGAAAGCCGATAGAAATATCGGCTTGTCAATTTTTGCTCCCCCTTCAGGACTTGAACCTGAGACCCTCTGATTAACAGTCAAAAATTCCCTAGGTTTATTACGGTATATCTTGGTACATTTTAGTACATAATGATTTGATAAATAATCAATAATGGTATAAATTATTTTCATATAAGCTCAGGCGGGTTCATTCTTGTACTACCTTTGTGGTGCAAATTTGGTGCAAATTATGAACATACAAAACGCTACAGCTACGCTCTTTCTGGATACCCGTCGTGCTAAATCTGATAACAAGTATCCATTAAAACTTACGATCTATTGCCAACAGGATAAGAGACGATATAGTACTAAAATATCGCTCACCGAGAATGAGTGGGACAAAATCAATGGGCCGAAATTGAAGGATGAGGAACTGAAAAAAGTAAAAAGGAAGCTCGGTATCATTATAACCAGAGCAAACAACATTCTTGAGGAACTGGACCCTTTTTCTTTTGAAGATTTTGAATCAAAGTATTTTATCCAGACGGCACCTAAGGTCGACCTGTCTTTGGCATTCTGGTTTGAGGAATATATAAACCAGCTTGACGCTCAGGGCAGGGAGGGCACAAGAGGAGCATATCGAACAGCTCTAAACTCGTTTTTGACTTTTGAACCAGATTTGATTCTTACAGATATAACCGCCGGTTTTTTGGAGTTGTACGAGGATTACATGCGTAAGCAAGGGAAGTCTCCATCTACAATAGGAATATATCTAAGGGAACTTAGGGCTATTCTTAACAGGGCAATCAAAGCAGGGGCTATAAAAAAGGAACAATACCCCTTCAAACATTATCAAATTCCAGCGTCACGAAACATTAAGAAAGCTCTAACCGATAAACAATTGGAAGCTCTTTTGAACTACCAAGCTAAGAATAGATCCCAGGAGCAGGCATTAGATTTTTGGGTCCTCAGTTACCTCTGTAATGGCATGAATGTTACCGATCTGTTGCATTTGAAGCCTGAAAATATTGGTGGAAGCTTTCTATATTTTAATCGCCAAAAAACAATAAGGACAAAGAAAAAGGATCTGCGTCCGATAAAGGTTCCACTAAATAAAAGGGCTATCAATATCATTAATAAATGGAAGAATGGTGATAAAACCAATCCGTTCCTGTTCTCTGTTTTAACGGACGGAATCTCAGCAAAGACCATCAAACAAAGAATTCAGAAATTTTTGAAAAAGGTTAATGCGGCTATGGAGGAGATTCGAGTTGATTTAGGCTTTGAATGCAAACTCGGCACATATGTAGCACGCCATAGTTTTTCTACTCGATTAATGCGTAGCGGTGTTAGTTCAATGTATATTAAAGAAAGCCTGGGGCACTCTACCGTGTCTGTTACCGAAAACTATTTAGGCGATTTTGCAGATGAAGCAAAACTTGAGTATGCTGACCTCTTGGTCAACTTTAAATAACTGTTAAAAGTAGGCCCAAAAAACTAGGAAAAAGATAGTTTTTGACATCAGAGTTATTTTAAAGTCGATTTTTTTTCGAAACTGCTCAGTTGCCAAAACGCAGGTTATTTTGACTTCGCTATTACTGTATGTTTGCAAACAATAAATTTATAAATTTTTAAAAGTATGATTATGGAAATAAGAGAATTTGGCCACCAAAGGCATGAGAATGGGATGCATGACACTTTTGTTGGAAGCGCGCAATATTCTATGCCGCGATTAATGACAATGCAACAAACTGCACAATATCTTCAACTAAGCATGTCAAGTATTAAAAAAATGTCGGCAAA
>DASVLZ010000317.1:0-3697 GCA_036384615.1 Sediminibacterium sp. | reverse complement strand
TCTGCTGCAATACGGCTTCTTTCAGCTTCCATAAGACCGATCTCGCGCAACAGCTGTTCCCGGTGTTCGGCCATGCGGTTCCTGTATGCATGCCATACCGACCATGCATACATCAATAACAACAGGGTTACAAACCCGAGTGCTGTTATCAGTGTGAGATATAAGCCTGTTGCTTCGGTAACCATACAATGGCGATCATATACAGTGTATTGCAAATGATATTAACGATGGCGAGAATAAGCCAGAAAGTGATATAAGCGCTTTCTGAAAGACCCAGTGGAAACAGCTGGAATATGGAAATAAGCGCCTGGTAGGCATAGAAGACCATGGATACCAGCATCACCAGCAGATCGGCGCGGTGTGAAGCTTCGCGCAGGTCTGCGAATAACAGGCGATTGATCTGTATCATGCTGAGCGCCACGATCAGTAGTGATGTGACTGAGCGGAAGATCATATCCTTAAGGCCTGGCGGATGTAGGAGAAAATTATCGCATATCCACAGCAGCAAACCTCCTGCGGTGAGCCATCTGAAAATTTGTTTGCGATCCTGCCAGCCGCGGAAGAAGCGCAGCAGCAGGAGGTATTCTACCAGGGAAAACAGGTCTGAAATAAAGATATTGTTATGATACCACCTGCTTGCCATATAGCTGGCCAGCTCGTTAACTGCCCCCAGCAGGAATAATACAGCCAGGGGCAGGTATTTGGTTTTGAGCAGTTGCCATCGTACCAGTACCGAGGTAACCGGCAGCATGATGGAACATGCAGACAGCAGGATAATCCAATAGTATTTCATGCATGGTATTTACCCGTTCAACGGGGATTCCGGCGGGCAGGCGGGGGGACAGCGCTGCGCGTTTTCGAGGATAATCCCATCATCATCCGGATCATCTTTTAATAATGATCCGGAAGGAGGTAGGATATCCTTGCCTTCGGCATCTGCCGCAACCAGTACGGAGCAGATGCTGTTATCGGCTTTTCGCCCCAAATATATGCGGAAAGCATGAGATCCGGGTTGATTTAGTAATGCCTGTACGGAAGCGAGCTCGTAGGTTTCACAAAGCGGCAGGTCGGCGCCGGGATTGTTGCGGTAGCGGGTAGTGAGTTCAATAGCCTCATCTAAAGTGATTTGCTGGTTAAGTGTGTTAGTCATTTTTTTACCTGCAAGGCTATCGTGGTTTTGGCTGAAGAACCTGCGTACCAATACTCTATCTGAGGGTATTATCACTCTATTTCATTGTGGGCACTTGACATAGGGAATATAGGGGAGTACATTGGTGGAAGATATTCGCTCACATATATCCCCCCGCAATATCACCAGGTAAATAAGCATTCGCCGTGAACAATCAGTCAAACCGGGAACATATGTGGCAGGTGGTGTATACCATCATTATATGCCTGCTGATCTTCCTGTTCCTGTATACGGGTCTTTCTAAGCTGCTGCATCTTAAAGGCTTTCGTGCCGATATGCAGAACCAGGTATTTCCCGCGGGCTGGGTGCCTTATATCACCGCCGGTGTTCCGGCTGCCGAGATCGCAGCAGCAGTATTGCTTTGTTTTTCCAGGACCCGCCTTGCCGGTCTTTTGTTATCGCTTATGCTGATATCAACCTTTACAATATATACCATACTGGTTCTGAATGGTGTATTCAGCAGGATGCCCTGTTCTTGCGGGGGAGTGATACGGCAGCTTGACTGGACGCAGCACTTTTATTTCAACATGTTCTTTACCATAGCAACTATACTGGCCCTGATCATCTTTACGCGTAAGCCGGGGGAAGCCGAAAACCCGGGTAATAAAGAGTAGGCAGTATTCCATAATTTTTAAATCAATTAGTATGAAAAAAATGACTTCGTTCCTGCTGGCGACCGTACTGGTTGCCGCACTCAGCGCTTTTGCAACAGCAACGCCTCCACCCGAGGAGTATGTGCTGATCGATGGCCGTTATGAACCCGTGTCTGAACAACCTCCGGGAGGCCATTGTGATTTCCTGGAAAATTCATTTTGTAAGTACGAAATGGTCGATGACCAGGGTACGGATCCTTTTGTAGAGGAATCCAATTTCAGTCCCCTGGATACAGACCAGGCCTGGGTGCGCTGATTCTTTTTTAACAACTTACGAAAGAAGCCGCTTCAACAGCGGCTTCTTTCGTAATGAAAATTATTCTGTGCGTGGCATGGACTGTCTTAAAAAAGAAATGTATTCTTCTATACCTTTTTTTGTATACTCTCTGGGCTCGTTCATGGTAACGAACCTGCCATCGGCATCTATGATCACTAAAGAAGGCATTGCATGTAATGAGTAATAACTGATCATAGGATAATCATACCCAAGGCCGTTGGTATACACATGCGCAAACCCTTTGGTGGCATATTTGCCGCTGCGTACGCTCGCCAGCCATTTTTGCCTGTCGGTATCGAGGCATACGCTTACAAAACGGATGGGATCATTTGTTGTAAAGGAAGCAGCGATCTGCTCCAGTGCCGGTGCTACTGCTATACAACCACTGCATCCGGTAAACCAGAAATCCATAACCAGCAATTTGCCGCGAAAATCTTCCAGTTCTACCGTTTTCCCCTCTGTATTGCGTAAGGCAAAAGGAAATGCCGGGGCACCTTTTTTTATCCTGGATAAAAAGGCGGAGGCCATATTATGATAATAAGGATTGCTGATCGCTGCTGTAAACGCCGCATAATCTGCATCATCCGTGTTCTTAGTTTTCTGGAAAAGCAGGGCAATTGCCAGCCTGTTTTTAAGCTCGCCTTTGTAGGTGCCGGTTATCCAGGAAAGTGGAGATTGCTGGTATAATTCCTGTGCCTCTCTTGCCTCTCCCAGGAGCCAACTGCAATACTGGATGGAGGCTATCGGGTATTTAGTCGAATCCATCATGTACTGGCTTCTCTGCCGGAAATAAGAAGATTTTATCAGTGTTGTTAGCGAATCCTTATCCTTTCCAGGAAACGAAACGGGAAAATTATTGCAGTAAAATGTCATTGCATACAGCATTTTGTCTTGCGCCTTGCCAATAAGTTCCGCTTGCAGCATAGCATAATCCTGCTCGGATAATTCGTGCCTTATGCGTTCTAACTCATCACGGGCCTTGCTGATCTTGCGTTGCCAGTTAGCAATACCATTCAATTGACTTCGTGGATACGCATACTCCCGGCGCATGCCGGCGGGCAGCGCTTCAGAAACGGAATCAACACGATGTGACCAGTCATTATACATAGAATCCAGCCAGCGGTAATACCTGTACCTGGCAGCCCCTTTGCCTGTGAACCGGGGTGTTTGTGCGCTCAGGTCAATGGTTATAGCATCTCCTGCCTGTACCGGCCAAATGCCTGTTAGCCTTTTTTTAGCTATCCCTACCTGGCAATATGTATAACCGCCTGAGGAGGTTATGGGAATGATAAGATCGGCTTCGGGGCCAGCGTGGTTTGTTTTATGTGAATCCTGCAATATCACACTGCCGGGGGTTAACAGGTCATCCCAATACGAAGACCGGATGGTGTCGGATACTCCTGCATTCCGGATATAAATGTGAGCCGTTTTCCTGCCCTGGGCCAGTCCTGTGTATACAGCCAACAGTAACAGGCCGGCCAAACATATACTTGTTTTCATATTAACGTGGGTTTTGTGAAATATTGTTCAGTTTAAGTTCAGCATCAGGTATAGGGTATACATACCGCGGGTCGTTTG
>DASVLZ010000316.1:0-2716 GCA_036384615.1 Sediminibacterium sp. | reverse complement strand
TACTCGATAGACGATTCTGTAATGACAACACCTCTCGGTGTACACGGCGTATTTTTCAGCGTGGGAGGAAATGTGGCTACGGCCAACCAGTTCTTTCTCACAGATACTACCCGCCATTTCCTGCGCGGCGCACTGTATTTTGATGCCACGCCCAATGAAGACTCCCTCGGTATCGTTAACCGTTTCCTGGTAGAGGATATGAAACACCTAATCAATACGTTCCGGTGGAAGTGAGTGGTCAGTAGTGAGTGGTGAGTGGTCAGTAGTGAGTAAGGGATAATGAATACCCCTGCTACTCACCACTCACCACTCACCACTCACTATCCTCATTTCAGCTATCTTTGACCTACAAAACATATTCATGATCGCGATAGACAATATACTGGTGAGTGATGAAGTGCTGGAGGAGCAATTTGTCTGCGACCTCGCCAAATGCAAGGGCGGCTGCTGTGAAGACGGCGATGCCGGCGCCCCTATGGAAAAATGGGAGCTGGAAAAACTGAAAAAGCATTACGATGTTATCCAGCCGTATATGAATGCAGCGGGAAGGGCGGAAATTGAGCGGCAGGGAAAATATGTATACGATAAGGAATTCGGATGGGTAACCCCAACTATTAACAGCGGCATATGCGCTTACGGTGTAAAGGATCAACAGGGCATCATCAAATGCAGTATTGAACAGGCATATAATGATGGTAAGCTCGATTGGAAAAAACCGGTGAGCTGCCACCTGTTCCCTGTTAAGACACAGAAAAGCAAGCGTGATCCCGATGTGGAATATGTAAATTATGAACCCCGCCAGGACCTTTGCCGCGCGGCCTGCAGCCTCGGAAAAAAACTGAAAGTGCCTGTATACGTGTTCCTCAAAGAGTCGCTGATACGCAAATACGGGGAAAAGTTTTACGAAGCGCTTTCTGCTGCAGCGGAGCATATCAAAAAACACCCTTCACCCTGACCGGTTAACCTACCTGTTTTTCAACTTTCAATCATATCTCCATCATGCAAGAAACCGCCGCATCTTTCATCGCGAAAAGCACTATCAAGGCCGCAGACCTGGAGCACCGCCGCAAGATCAATTTCAATATTGGTAAGTATAATGCGGTAGTGCCGCAGGGCAAAAAGCAGTTTGCCGATGTGATGCAGGTACGCGAGAGAGCGAAGAACCGCAAATGGGAGGCGATAGAACATCTCGATAAATACCTTGAAGAATTTGAGAAGAAAATAACAGCCCGCGGTGCCAAAGTAATCTGGGCCGAAAACGCGGAACAGGCGCTGGAAGCAGTGGGTCGCATCTGCCGTGAGAAGAGTTGCAAAACGCTGGTGAAAAGCAAGAGCATGGTTACCGAAGAGATCCATCTCAACCATTACCTGGAAGAGATGGGAATAGAAAGCGTGGAAACGGATCTTGGCGAATACATACAGCAACTGGATGGCGAGCCGCCATATCATATTGTTACACCGGCCATGCACAAAAGCAAGGAAGATGTGGCAAAACTTTTTTCCGAGAAGCTGGGCACCCCTTCCACGCTTACACCCGAAGAATTGACGCTGGTGGCAAGAAAAGTACTGCGTGAAAAATATGTGCAGGCGGAAGTGGGTGTAACAGGAGCCAATTTTTTGGTGGCAGATATCGGTGGTATTGCCGTTACCGAGAACGAGGGGAACGGCAGGCTCAGCTGCGCCTGGCCCAAAACACATATTGCCATTGTGGGTATTGAAAAGATGATCCCGTCCATTCATGACCTGCCACTGTTCTGGCCTTTGCTGTCGACGTATGGCACCGGGCAGCAGCTGACTGTTTACAATACAATTATATCGGGCCCGCGGCAGGCGGATGAAACAGATGGCCCTGAAGAAATGTATGTGATCCTTCTCGATAACGGGCGTACGAACTTATTGCAGCACCCTGCTTCACGCGAAGCTCTGTATTGTATACGCTGCGGGGCCTGCCTCAATGCATGCCCTGTATATAAAAATATAGGAGGCCACTCTTACGAGACCACGTACAGCGGTCCTATCGGAAAGGTGATCACACCGTACCTGCGGGGCATGAATGAATACAAGCACCTGAGTTATGCTTCCTCGCTGTGCGGCAATTGTACGGAAGTATGTCCTGTAAGGATCAACCTGCATGAGCTGCTGCTGGATAACCGGCATGAGGCGGTATTGCAGGGCAGCTCTTCACTGGCGGAGCGTGTTGCATGGAAAGCATGGAAAACAGCCAGCCTCAACAGGATCATGATGAATATGGGCAATGGAAGGATGAAGAACTGGGTGGTGAATAAGGTGTTCAAGGGCTGGACAGCCCACCGTTCCGAACTGGATTTCAGCCAGAAAACATTCAATGAACTCTGGAGAGAACAGCACAAAGCGAAATGATCATTCCCCAATAACATCAATCACCAGTATTGGATCCGGGCAAACAGGTATGGATATACACCCCGGAGATCACTCCCAGGATCTCCTATACCTGTGCTTTACTGTTTGATGGCAACTGCCGGTTAACGGATTCCCGTGAAAACTTCGCATCGTTTGAGGGACCGCGTATCAATTATTCCGCACAGAAGACAGGGAATGCATTTCATGTGGTTCCTTATGGATTGTTGTCGGAGCAATCCATCAAAAGCCAGCAGGCGGATTGTTTTGACTGGCTCGGTTTACGTGTGTTCTTTGCCACGGATGGCGATATCCCATTTGATATTTTTTCCGCAGCTTT
>DASVLZ010000315.1:0-3105 GCA_036384615.1 Sediminibacterium sp. | reverse complement strand
AGATACGGGTATTCTTTCCTACGAAATAGCATCGGGCGAAGTGGTGTGGATGAATGAATCGCTGAAGCGTATGCTGCAGTTACCTTACCTGCGTACCATACATTCACTCGAAAAAAGATACCCGCAGCTCTATGAAGAAGTAGCCAGGCTGAAACCCGGCAGCAGCCATGTGGCAACATTGCAGCAGGAGAAAAGCAGTATAAAGGTATTGCTGTCGGCAACGGCGTTCCAGACCGATGATAAAAAATTCCAGCTGGTGGCTTTCCAGAATGTGAATGAAGCACTCGATGAAAATGAATCCAGGGCCTGGCAGAAATTGTTGAGTGTAATGACACACGAGATCATGAACTCGGTAGCGCCGATATCTTCCCTGGCCGATACCTTAAAGAACCGCCTGCAGGAATCGGTGCAGCACCTCGATAACAGCAATGGGGTAGTGGAAGACCTGGAAGTGGGTATCAATACCATCAAGAGAAGGAGTGAAGGCCTGCTGAAATTTGCGGAAGTATACCGGAACCTCAACAAGATCACCACGCCCAACCTCAAACGGGTAGTGGTTGGCGATCTTTTTGAAAACATGCACAACCTCATGCAGCCTACACTGGGCCAGAAAGGCATCGAGATGGAAATTATCCTGAAAGACCCCGCCATGACGCTGGAAGTGGATACCAACCTGGTGGAGCAGGTACTGATCAACCTGATCGTAAATGCCATAGAGGCGGTAAAGGATATGAATGACCCGCGTATTATTTTATCAGCCGCTATTGCCGCCAATGGTAAGCCGGTAGTAAAGGTTACCGATAATGGTCATGGTATGTCGGAAGAAGTGATGCAGAATATTTTTATTCCTTTCTTCAGCACCAAAAAGAACGGAAGCGGTATAGGGCTGAGTCTTTGCAAGCAGATCATGATGCTGCACAAAGGCAATATCCATGTGCAATCCGTAGAAGGACAGGGCACTGCATTCTCCCTGCAATTTTGATTAGTTAGGGGAAACTATTTTAACTGCGCCTGGATTTGTTCCTTTACATCATCCGGCAGGGTTTCTTTTTTTCGGATCTCCCTGATAAGGCAGGTGATGAGTATCGTCTGTTTCTCAAACCGTTTGCAGGAATGGCAGATGCCCAGGTGCGCCGTAAGCCGCACCTGCTCGAGCCAGGTGAGTTTGGCTTCCTCTTTTTTAGACAGGAGGAATGTAGCTTTCTTGCAGTGCATCATAAGAGTCTATTTACGGTTTATCCAGTTTTTTTCGAGGCAGCTGCGCAGCTGCAGTTTTGCGCGGTGTATCAGTACCCAGTAATTGGAAGGCGTTATGCCCAGCGCTTTACATATCTCCGCCGAATCCAGGTCTTCGAGGTATTTCATCACAAAAACAGACTGCTGTGCATCGTGCAGTTTTTTACGGCATCCTTCAAAAGCCTGGTAAAATTCTTTGCGGTCAACCTGCTCATCTGCGGTATTGCCCCAGTCGGCAGGTTCCCTGCCTGCCTGCCAGTGGCTGTGATCATCAAAATAGGTATCCTCACCGGATGTATCATCGAGGTGTACCATAATATCCTTTGCTTTCCTTCGGTAATGGTCAATGATCTTGTTGCGGCAAATGGTAAACAGCCAGTTTTTTTCGGAAGCTTCTCCTTTATAGCTGTCACGCGCCTTCCAGGCACTCAGGAACGTCTCCTGAACAATATCCTGCGCCAGTGCGCTGTCGTTCACACGCGGCAGGGTAAATGAATACAGGGCATCGGCGTATTGGTGAACCCATTGGTCGGGGTGTAGTGTATGCGGCATCTCTCCGTGAAAGTACATTATTCAGCGCAGATGCGGTTCCCAGGCTCCGGCCTTGCCGGATGTGTGAATTATGCAATATTAAACCCGATAGCTGTAAAGAGGAACCGGGGCTGCGGTGCGAACTTTGTATGGGATATTATCCCTTCCCTGTTCAGATATTTTTCTTCATATAGCAGTTAGTTTTGGTCCGACCCCTGTTTCCACAGGGGTTTCCACTATGTGGAACAGCTGTTATCATAATGGAATTCTCATTATCTTATGGCCGTTTCCCCAAAAAACTGCTATATGAAAAAATGGATATTCCTTCTGCTTTGCGGGTACTCCGCAACCATGTATGCACAGTCTTATACGCCTACTGCTGAAAACCTCGAAGCCCGGAAAGATTTCCAGGATATGAAATTCGGCATGTTCATTCACTGGGGTGCTTCCAGTGTACTGGGCAGCGGTGAATGGGTGATGAACAACCGCAACATACGGGTGAATGAATACACCAACCTGCTCCGCGTTTTTAACCCGCAGGATTTTGACGCGAAGAAATGGGTGGAAACAGCAAAGAATGCAGGGATGAAATACATCACCTTCATCACCCGCCACCACGATGGGTTCAGCAACTGGGATACCAAACAGTCCGACTGGAAGATCACCAATACACCTTATGGCAAAGATGCACTGAAGCAACTGGCTGATGAATGCCACAGGCAGGGGATCAAACTGTTCTGTTATTATTCGCTGCTCGACTGGTACCGTTCCGATTACCAGTGGGAGACAGGCAAGACAGGAAAAGGCACCGGCAGAACCGGTAAAAGCAACTGGGATAGCTATATCGCCTTTATGAAAGCCCAGTTAACCGAACTGCTCACCAACTACGGGGAAATATCGGGGATATGGTTTGATGGGCATTGGGACCAGCTGGATAATGACCACGACAAAACCCTGAAATCAAAAGTGAACTGGCATTATGATGAGATCTATTCATTGATACATAAGCTGCAGCCCAAATGCATGATCGCCAATAACCACCATCTTGCGCCTATCCCGGGAGAAGATTTCCAGGCTTTTGAAAAAGACCTGCCCGGTGGCAATACAACCGGTTTTGGCGGGGCCAGCGTATCCCGGCTGCCATTGGAAACCTGCGAAACCATGAATGATGCATGGGGATATAATATGACGGACCGCAGGTTCAAATCATTCAAAACCCTGATCCATTATATGGTGAATGCCGCTTCGCTGAATGCGAATTTCCTGCTCAATGTAGGCCCCATGCCCAATGGAGTGATACAACAGGAATTCAGGGATACCCTCGCCAGGATGGGTAAA
>DASVLZ010000314.1:0-5428 GCA_036384615.1 Sediminibacterium sp. | reverse complement strand
AAGAAGACTATCCCCGGCCGTTACAATGGCATTACCGGCATCGGCGTTCAGCAGAATCCTGACGGAACCTATCGCCCGAATGATGTGATGGCTACCAATATACAGGCGTATTATAACGGTCACTTTAACCGTGACAATGTAGAAGCAAATACTTTCAGTACAGATTTCGTCAAGTTCAGGGAAGCAAGGCTGGATTATACTTTCCCGCCCTCCCTGCTGAAGAAAGTGCACCTGCAGCGCGCCACCATTGGTGTGTATGGCCGCGACCTGTTCATGTTTACCAACTGGCCTGCATTTGATCCTGAATTTGGTACGCTGAGTGCCAATTCCAATGGCGATGGACAGATCGGTTCTGGTTTTGAGATCGGCCAGTTCCCGAGTACCAGGAGCATAGGCGTTAACCTCGTGATCGGTTTATAATCATTAAAGCAACTCAATCATGAAAACGATACAGAAATTTCTATTGGCAGGCATGGCAACGGTAAGCGTTTGTACCATGTCGTGTACCAAGAATTTTTCGGAGATAAATACCAACCCCAACGGGTCTACGCAGGCAGCGCCCGAAGCCTTGCTGGCGCCTGCGTTATACAATGTAATACAGGGCAATCAGACACGAGCGCTCAGGCTTACCAATGAGCTGATGCAGGATCATGTAACCGTTATCAACTCTGATGAAATACACCGCTACGTGATACGCCCCAGCGAATCTGACTATATGTGGAATAACTGGTACCTGCAGCTCACCAATTTCAAAGACATGTACAAAGGCGCTGCCGTACTTCAGCAGAAAAGCCTGATGGGCATGGCGCTGATTATGGATGCATGGGTATCATCGCTCATCACGGACCTGTTTGGTGATGTGCCTTATTCAGAAGCCAATATGGGCAGGGAAGATGTATACCTTCCCAAATTTGATGCGCAGAAAGATATTTATACTTCCATACTTAACAAGCTGGATACGGCCAATACATACCTGGCAGCCAACCAGGCCCTTACTACAGACCAGCAGGCGCTGGATCCTTTGTACGGTGGAGATATTACAAAATGGAGAAAGTTTGGCAACAGCCTCCTGCTCCGCCTGTTGCTGCGTGTATCCGGTAAAACAGAGATGAATGCAGGTACGCGCATCAAGAATATGGTGGAGACCAATGCCAGCAACTACCCGGTATTCGCCAACAACGATGAATCCGCTATCCTCAGGTTTACAGGAACAGCACCTTATGTATCTGCATTCAACACTTACCGTGATTATGATTTCAATGGTGATAACGGGTTAACGGAATTCTTCATCAACAACCTGAAAGACTGGGGCGATCCGCGTATTGCCAAATGGGCGGCGCAGGTGGGAGGCCAGTACCTGGGTATTCCCAGCGGTTACGCCAGCGGTGTAATACCCGAGAGAAAATCATATTACCCCGGGGCTCTGAAAAATGAACCGCTGCTGGGTAATATCATCAACTATTCAGAACTGCAGTTCATCCTCGCCGAAGCATCTGTACGCGGTTATATTTCGGGCAATGCAAAAACCTATTATGATAACGGCATCAACAGCGGCATTACGTTATGGGGATATACTGTACCTGCCAATTACCTGAATGGTGCAGACATTGTATGGAATCCCGCCGGCACACTGGATAATAAACTGGAGCAGATACATCTCCAGAAATATTATGCCATGTTCTTTACCGACTTCCAGCAGTGGAACGAGTTCCGCAGAACAGGCCACCCGGTATTGCCCATTGGCCCCGGTGTACTTAATAGCGGCAAAATGCCCTCGAGGTTCAAGTACCCGGTATCGGTGCAATCGCTCAACAGGGCCAACTACGATGCAGCCGTTGCAGCAATGGGTGGCCCCGATGACCTGAACACCAAAGTATGGTGGAATAAATAAAACAACAATCATCCTGTATATTTTCAAATACAAGCAAATGAAAAAGATAAAATCAGTATGGATGCCGGCATTACTTGCCCTGTGTCTTACGGGGTGTTTGAAGGAAGATGTGAACAATGCCATTGGTATCGTAAACCCGGTTACTACGGCAGAGCAGTTAAAGCAGGTATATAAAGGCAACGATGTAACCATTACCGGTGACATGATCGGCGGGGCGCATAAGATAAATGGTGTGGTGGTCTCGGATGCCGCATCGAAAAATATTCCCGCGGGCATAATCGTTCTGCAGAACTATGGAAGAGGTATAGTACGGGGTATCATGATCTCACTCGGTGAAGGCGCAACAGTACCGTTTGTACTGGGCGATTCCATTGAAGTGGAAGTGATCGGCGCCAAGCTCTCACGTACCAATGGATCGCTGGTGCTGAGTGGTATTACGGCAGACAAGATCAGCAAACTGGCATCCAATGCAAAAGCCGCGGTGAAACAACTGACCGTGGCAGAGCTTTCCACTTCCTTCCTCAACTATGAAAGCACGCTGGTAACACTGAATGCGGATATCAAACCCACGCCCGCCTCCGGTGAAACCTATAGCGGAGAAAAGAACCTCGATGATGGTTCCAATGGTTCTGTAAAACTGCATACAGAAACCGCGGCTAGCTTTGCCGGCAACAGGGTACCTGCCAGCGCAGCCTTTACAGGTATTGCCATGTTCAACAAAGACACCGCGAATAAACAGGTGTGGATGCGCAACATCAATGACGTAAAGAATGCCAGCGGCCCGCTTTACGCAGGATATCCCGAAGATTTTGAATCGCCCGACGCATCCAAGAAAGCCAGCTATGCTGCTGCCAATGTTACCCTGAAAACAGGCTCATGGCGTTTTGATAATGCCATACTGGGCACCACATCCGGCCGCGACAGGTTCAATCCCTCGGGCTTGCAATGCGTGCGCATACAGCAGAACCTTTCTGTGAATGCGTACCTGCAGATGAACTACGACCTGCCCAACGGGGCTACCAAAGTAACTTTGTCGTACGGCGCATATTATACCGATGCCAGCTCTACATGGCGGCTGGAATATTCCACCGATGGCGGTGTTACATGGAAACAGACGGGTAACGATGTATCGGATGCGGCATCGAATGGCGGCCTCGCAAAGGGGATTACTTTCCTGATGAACATCAGCGGCCCGGTGCGTTTCCGCATCAACAAACTGGGATTAGGCCCTACCGCGGGAAGTGTGCTCAACGGCAGGCTTTCTATTGAAGATTTTGCAGTGTACCAGAATTAACATAAATGAATATGTGCAAACATTTATAATCCTGTATTCCTGATGAAAAGACGGTTCTTTCTCAAAAATGTATTGATGTTCACAGGCGGCGTATTACTGTCGCCTGTGAACCGGATATTCGGCCGCAATGCCAGCAAACTGGCGCCTGTAACAGGGCGTGTTACCTCTAAAGGAAAACCGCTGGCCAATGTGATCGTAAGCGATTGTTATGATGCTGTTGCCACGGATAAAGATGGCTACTATACCATCACACCCCATGAGAACGCATCATTCATTTTTGTATCTACTCCTTCAGGTCATGAGTTCCCCGAACAGGAGAGCCTGGCCAGACAGTACAAACAGATCAGCTCGCTTTCTGATAACAAAGCCGATTTCGAATACAAACCGCTGAAGCGGGACGATAATACGCATCACTTCATCATATGGGCAGACCCGCAGGTAAAGAATAAAAAGGATGTGCAGATGATGATGGATGAGTCCGTGCCCGATGTACAAAAGCTGGTGCGCGATATGCCTTCACAAACTTTGCTGCATGGCATTTGTGTAGGGGATATCGTATGGGATAACCACGACCTGTTTCCCGAATACTGCAGCGCGGTAAAGAAGATGGGTATTCCTTTTTTCCAGGCTATCGGCAACCACGATATGGATTACCGCCTGGGAGGCGATGAAACTTCCGATGCTACTTTCAAAAAATATTTCGGTCCCACCAACTATTCATTCAACAGGGGCAAAGTGCATTATATCGTGCTTGATGATGTGTATTATTTAGGAGTGGAACGTACCTACAAAGGATACATCACTCCCCACCAGCTGGAATGGATGAAGAAGGACCTTTCTTTTGTTCCGAAAGACCACCTGGTTATTGTTTGCCTGCATATTCCGGTGCACAACAGTGTTGAAAACAACAAAGAGCTGTACGAAATACTGAAGCCTTTTGTCAATACGCATATCATGTCGGGCCATACACATTATAACCGTAACGTGATGAAAGAAGGTATTTACGAACACAACCACGGAACGGTATGCGGAGCATGGTGGACAGGCCCCGTTTGTGAAGACGGAACTCCCGATGGCTATGGTGTATACGAGGTAAACGGCACCGACCTGAAATGGTATTATAAAAGTACCGGCCACGATGCAAGCCATCAGTTAAGCCTGAACGTACAGAAGAACGAGACGGGCGAAGAAACACTTTTTGTGAATGTATTCAACTGGGATAAACAATGGAAGGTGGAATGGTGGGCAGATGATCAGCCCCAGGGTGTATTACAGAATAAGCCGGGATTGGATCCCCTGGCAGTGAAGCTGATGGCAGGACCCCAATTACCTGTTGCCCGCTCTTTTGCCGAACCCAAGAAGACCGACCACCTGTTCTCTGTTGTATTACCTGCAGGATATCGTAAGATAAAAGTACAGGCAACAGACCGGTTCGGAAACGTGTATACGGCATCGCTGTAAATTTTCCTTTGTTTCTTCGCAATCATCTTATCGTGTAGATGCAGAGAAGGTTTGTATAAAATTATTTTCATGAGAAGTGCATATTGTATCATAGCTATTGCGTTCCTGCTAACCCATACGGCAACCGCGCAGACAGACCTGCAGGCGCATCGAGGAGGCAGAGGGTTAATGCCCGAGAACTCCATCGCTGCCATGAAGCACGCAATAGACCTGGGCACGGTTACCACGCTCGAAATGGATGTGCTGATATCCAAAGACGGTAAAGTAGTGGTATCTCACGATCCTTATTTCAATGCAGCCATTTCCACAACACCAGAGGGTAAATACCTCGATGCCAAAGAAGCGCCGAAGACATTACTGTATACCATGCCTTACGACAGCATCCGGAAATATGATGTAGGCCTGAAGCCGCACCCCGATTTCCCGAAGCAGCATAAGCAGGCTGCAATAAAGCCTTTGTTGGCAGACCTGGTTGATGCAGTGGAGCAATATGCGGGCAGCCGTAAGATGTATTATAATATCGAGATCAAATCAAAAGAAAAAACCGATGGCATCAACCATCCCGGCGTGGAAGAATTTGTTTCGCGGGTGATGGATGTGCTCAGGCAGAAGAATATCCTTGACAGGGTAACCATCCAGAGTTTCGACCCGCGCCCGCTGAACCTGCTGCACAAACAATATCCTTCCCTGAAAACATCATTCCTGGTGGATAAAGATGCCGGTAGGCTGGATGAACAACTGACAAAACTTGACTATATACCTGCCATTTACAGTCCGGCGAT
>DASVLZ010000313.1:0-6452 GCA_036384615.1 Sediminibacterium sp. | reverse complement strand
GGTAACAGCAAACAAGGTTTTCAGGAAAAAGATCGGGTTGCATGCGGTATTATCATTTTTTTATCGGGATGGCTGAAGCCCAGTTGGTATACATTGCGCCATGTATGGAAACAGGCGGATGAACAAATTGAATGGACAGGTTTTCTCCGAGATTGTTCCCAGTTTCTGCGATCAGCTCGTAAGCATCTTTCCCAAACCTGATACTGCGGGGTTGTATCGCTTTCCCGTTATCGTACACCCATAGACCTGTTGTCTTTACAGACGATGTATCAATAGCATCAGAGAAAAAAAGATGGAGTGCGTTTTTTGTTATTGTATACCTGACGATCCTGGGCGTTTCAACATAATTAAACATAGCGTCTTCCGGTTTGCGGAAACGAAAAGCAGGGCCTTCCACCAGTTCATTGGCTTCATAAGCGCCCATATCAACACCCTTTCCAATAAAAGATTGCTCCCAGCCCAGTTCGGGGAACTGCAATTTCCTTCCGGCATCGATGGCGGGGCTTGAAGGCATCAGGTGCAGGTTGCGGTTCAATGGGTCTGCGAAAAGGACGTCTGCAACCAGTCCATTTTTTTCCCAGTTTGCGGCAGACATGGTCCGCGACCAGGTTTTATTAGAGATATCATAGTCGAAAGCATCTGTAGGGTGCGTATGATTCAACACCCATCCGTCTGTTCCGGCAAAATAATACGCATTGTTATAATGTTTCAGCATTCTTGCCGGCGCTTCCATTGCATTGAACGCTTTGCCGTAACCGAAGAAACTGTTGTTGAAAAAATACAAGGGGTAGTTCATGCTGTCTGTTCCCCCGTATATCTTTGACCATCCGCTGCATATTTGCCTTGCCCAGGCACTGCTATCCATCGTAATAATATTTCCGTAATAATAGATATAGCCGCCGGCCACATCATCTACCGAAAAACTCTTATGGATATTATGCGACCGGTTATGGTAGATATGCAGGTTATAGGCATAATGTTCCGGTTCAAAATCATTGTCGCGGATATTGTTCAATTCATTATCGTACACTTCTATATTGGCATCATATCCTTTTTTTGATGTAAAACGGATACCATTATATGCATTGCTGATACGGTTACGGCGTATTACGAAGGAACCGCCGGATGCCCTGCTGTCGATCAGTGAGCCATTGTAATAACCCATCAGTTCATGGTGCATCGATAACCAGGCATCCACGCCGCGAATATCTTTATCTATCGTCCATAACGGCATTCCTCCCTGGTCCCAGTAACAGTCTTCCACCAGCACATGGTGCGTTTTGGCACCGGTAGCCAGGATCACTTTACGCCCGCCCTTGAACCGGCAGCGCTGGAACGAGATATAGGAAGCATTGTTTATACGGATGGGATCGGTCCAGCCATTGATAAAGGAGATATCCGCTATCACGATCCAGGCGGTATTGCTGAGCTCGATCCAGTTATGATCAAGGTCCATACCCGGTACAGTGGCCCCGCCATCGACCAGGGTATTGGCACCCTGCCCGAGAATGTACAATGGCTTATCAAAACTTCCCCTGGTCTTTGATATTCTGATGCGTTCTTTGTAAACACCTTCCTGCAACAATACCGTGTCGCCTGCCGCTCCCATTGCAATAGCAGCATTGATTGACGCCAGAGCCCTGCGGGGTGCAGTACCATTACCTGTTCCGGCAGGCGAAACATAAATGGTTCGCCCGTAATTCAGGTTGCAGCAGCACATCAGCATTACAAGTACTGTCCAGCGCTTCATCAGAATCGGATAGGTTTCATTTTGGGTGTCAGGAAATGCATTAGTAACCAGGCGACCAGGAACGAAAGGCTGCAAACAATAAAGATGATATTGTAGCCAGCCACGATATTATTGATGCCTTTATAGTAGTCCAGTATCCACCCGATAAACAATGGGAAGATCACACCGCCGATCGCTCCTGCCATGCCTCCGATACCTATGACCGAGCTTACTGCTTTTTTAGGCAGCATATCAGACACAATGGTATAGATATTCGCGCTCCAGGCTGAGTTGCCCAATACCGCGAGGCTGATCAGCCCGATCACGACCCACATATCGGTGGTATAGCGCGCAAGGAAAATGGGCAGTACACACAAAGCGGATAACAGCAATGTGAGCTTCCTGGAACGGTATACCAGCCAGCCTTTCCTGATCAGGTAAGACGACAGCCATCCGCCGCCTATCGCACCAACGGTGGTTGCAGTATAGATCACTACCAGCGGCAGGCTGGGTTTTTTGAGATCGAGATGAAAGGTGGAGCTGAAATAGGAAGGCAGCCAGAACAGGAAGAAATACCAGATAGGATCGGTAAAAAATTTTCCTATGATAAATGCCCATGTTTGTTTGAGCCCGAACAATTGCAGCCAGGACACTTTCTTTTGCTGGTCTGCAGCAATACCAGGCTCTTCATCGCTATTGATATATGCCAGTTCTTCCGGGGAGAGGCGTTTTTGCTTAGTTGGTACCTGGTAAAACAGCCGCCATGCGATCAGCCACAGAAAGCCTATTGAACCGGTAATGATAAATGCTTCCTGCCATCCGTATGCGCCCAGTATCCATGGTATCAGGATGGGTGCCACGCAGGCACCGATATTGGAACCCGAATCGAATATGCCCGTAGCCAATGCCCTTTCCTTTTTAGGAAACCATTCCGCAACGGTTTTGATGGCCGCAGGAAAATTACCCGACTCTCCCAATGCAAGGCTGGCCCTTGCCACACCAAAGCCGAATGTACTTTTTACAGCGGCATGCGCCATTGCGGCAATACTCCAGAAAGTAATGGAGATGGTATAACCAAGCCGTGTGCCGATACGGTCAATGATCCTGCCAAATACCACCAGCCCTATCGCATAAGAAGCCGTAAATGCCATAACGATATAGCTGTAATCGGTTTCTGTCCAGTTGAATTCCTTTTCCAGCACCGGTTTCAAAAGACCCATCACCTGGCGGTCGAGGTAGTTGATCGTGGTAGCAAAGAACAACAGGATACAAATGACCCAGCGATAATTGCCTGCAGGTTTACCTAATTCACGCATGCGTTTGTTTTTTGGGGGATGATTTTTTACCAATGTAACTGTAATATATCAGGAACAGGTAAACAGGAACCAGTAAAAGATACGCAAGCTGGTTATTACTGTATTTGCCTATAGCGCCATAGATCAGCGGCAGCAGGGCGCCGCCGGCAATGCCCATGATCAGTATAGCCGATCCTTTAGCCAGTTGTTTGCCTGTTAACCCATCGAGCGCCTGTGGCCAGATCGCTGGCCATAACAATGCATTGCATAAGCCCAGTAATGCAAGCGCTACCAGTGAACCGATGCCGGGTGCAAACACTACCAGTAAGGTAACCACCAGTCCCCCGAGAGTTGAGTAGAAAAAAGCTTTTTGCTGGGAGATCCATACCGGGATGGCAGTTACACCAAACAGGTAACCTATCATCATGGCAGCAAGTGTATAGGAAGTAAGGCTTTTCGCGATATCGAGGCTAAGCCCGTGATACAGGCCATAGTTGCCGGTGGAATCGCCTGCCAGCACTTCTGCTCCCACGCAGCAAAAGATTGCGAGGAACCCCAGCAGGTATTGCGATTGAATGGCGGAAGAAGTATGGATCTTTGTTTTCTGTTCCTCAGTTTTCTTTTCCGGCATGATCTCGGGCAGGTGTGCAAAGCGTATTAAAACGGCGATCAATAAAAGGATGGCAGCCAATACTGCATAAGGAACGACCACGCTTTGCGATAAGCGATCCAGTCTTGCCGCCCTTGCAACAGCGTCCATCTGTGCCAGCTCATCGATCAGGCCTGATGCATTCTGCAAAATGATGCTTCCCATGATCAACGGCGCGAGTATACCTGCTACTTTATTGCAGATACCCATGATGCTGATGCGCTTTGCTGCTGTTTCGGGAGGGCCTAATAAAGTAATATACGGGTTCACTGCTGTTTGCAGCAGGGTGAGGCCGCCTCCTACCCAGAACAATCCGAAAAGGAATAAAAGATAATTACGCGCATATGCTGCAGGGATGAATATGAGGCAACCTACAGCCATCACTGCGAGCCCGATGCTCATTCCCTTGATCATGCCTGTTTTAGCCAGCAAACTGCTCGATGGAACGGCCATGATGGTATAAGAAATATAAAACGCAAACGTAACCAGATAGGCCTGCCACTCTTCCAGTTCACAGGCAATACGCAAATACGGTATCAGCGTGCCATTGATCCATGTAATGAAGCCAAAAATGAAAAAGAAGGCACCAATGATAATGATGTATTTCGTTGTTTGTGACCGGCTCTTCGCAGGATGCTGTGTACTCATAATGATTTCTTTATATTTTTCACAGCAGCATCCACACTTCCGGTCATCAGCAATATGCGTTTTGCCTGCGCATAGTCATTGATACCGGTTTTTTCCATCAGCATTTTCACACCCCTGTCTACCAGTTTGTCATTACTGATCTGCATATGCACCATCCTGTTATCCTCCACGCGGCCAATGCGGATCATGGCTGTGGTGGATAACATATTGAGCGCCATTTTTTGTGCGGTGCCTGCTTTCATGCGGGTGCTGCCGGTAACAAATTCAGGGCCGGTAATGATCTCAACCGGGTAGTCTGCATGTGCGGCTACCGGTGAACCGGGATTGCAGACGATACAACCGGTAACAATACCGTTCTTCCTGCAATCTTCCAGGGCGCCGCGCACATAGGGTGTACTGCCGCTGGCTGCAATACCAATCACTATATCCGCCGGCGATACCTGGTATTTCTGCAGGTCGCGCCAGCCGCCGGCAGCATTGTCTTCTTCGTTTTCGATCCCATATCGAAGTGCCGCATCACCGCCGGCCATCAGGCCTATTACCATATCATCTGCAACACCAAACGTAGGCGGGCATTCGCTTGCATCGAGTACACCCAGCCTGCCGCTCGTTCCGGCGCCAATATAAAAAAGCCTTCCGCCGGCGCGCAGCTTGTCTGCGATCGCTTCGGCCAATGCGGCAATGGCGGGTAATTGTTCCGCTACCGCCGATGCTACTGTCTGGTCTTCCTTGCTGATATTTGCCACGATCTCGTCCGCCGTCATACGCTCCTGGTACCTGTAAGGCGATGGCGATTCTGTTATCCGCTGTTCTTTGTTCATGCAATGTTCACTTTGCTTGTTATATAGCGCTCCTGCAGCATCTCTTTCATCCACACATTCAGTTCCCATTGATCTGCGATGGGTTTACCGGTCAGCGGGTGATGCATCATATAAGGAGCCGGACCAAATTCTGTGGTGATGGTAAGGAAGGGAGTTTCTTTTTGCTGATGCAGTTCCACTACTTTATCCCAGCAGTTCAGGTGAAACTGCAACGCGTCATTCCATTTACTGCTTCCGGGATCTGCTACCTGCGGGCCTTGTGTATGGCCCACGCGCGCATGTATATGCCTTGTTCTTTCAATAGCGCTAAGCACTGCTTCCTGCTGGTCTTCGAGTAATGATTCCGCTACTGTGCACCAATGCGAAATATCCAGTGTTAATTCCAGGCCGGGAATGCGTGCCAGGAAATCTTTCGTGATATGTGCCGCAAAACTGAATTTACCGCGATGCGTTTCATGGTAAACCGGTATACCCAAAGCCTTATATGTAGTCTGGGCCGACCGGAGCAATAATTCGTTCTCCCTGAAACTGAAATAATCTTTCCCTGTTTGCGAGTTGATGAACAATGGGCGAACAGAGGCCAGGAACGCTATACGGCCTGCATATTCATCCAGGTGGCTTTCAAATAAAGGGTCTACTGTTTCCCAGTGCTGGGCTATCAGCAGCAATTCATTTTCTTCCAGTGCAGCCATCAGTTCATCACGTTCCTGCACATCGGATGGAATATCTGTTTCAATGCCGTGATAACCCGCTTCCCTTACCCTGAAAGCAAATTCAGCCCAGGGTATGGATGCAGAGCCCCATCTCGGGCAAAAGAATAATATTTCCGTTTGATGCTGCATGGTATCGATCAGTGTAACACCCCTTCCTGTGCCGGGTCAAATAACAATGGATAAAACTGTCCTTCCATTTTATTTCCTTTCGGTATAACTACTGTATTGGGCAATAATTCCGTATCGGCATTCGATATGGTGCCTTCTGCAAATACGTTCAGCACAAAAGCTCTCCGGGCCACAGGTGAACGATTGGCATAGGAACCATGTACCATCAGCGGATGGTGGAAGGATGCATATCCTTTTTTCAATTCAACAGGTATGGGTGTGAATGCTGCTTTTTGTTCTTCATTCAGCATTTTCAGCAGGCCTTCCATATCACCGGCCAGTTCCGGCTTATCGAGCAAGCCCCAGTTATGACTGCCGGGCACATAATACAGGCATCCGTTGTCTATCGTTGCATCATCAAGCCCTACCCAGCAGGTAAGGTGTTGCATGGGAATGGTGCGTGTCCAGTAAGAATAATCCTGGTGCCAT
>DASVLZ010000312.1:0-3052 GCA_036384615.1 Sediminibacterium sp. | reverse complement strand
CGGTGCAGCACGGGCGTATGGTGCGCTGCCATTTTTTCCATAGTGCCTATGGCGTTATCCTGTTCATCTACCAGTATCACATGTTCCATATACAATAACTATACTGTTCAGAGAAGATTCAGCTGTTTCCTGATGCCTGCTTTCGCAAGTATCAGCAGTTTTCCATGATCGGGTATACGCACTCTTTCGTTCAGGATAGACTGCGGCTGCATTTTCCGGATCTTGTTGAACAATGAATAATAATATTTATATGCCACATACACCCCGAACCTGGCTTTCCATGGCAGGCGTATGATGCCTTCCATAGCGTGCTCAAAATCTTTCTGCACCTCTGCTTCTATGGCCTGTTTATCGGTCCGTGTAAAATTCCGGAAATCGCATCCGGGAAAATACATCCTGTTCAGGTGCTCATGATCAGCCCTGATATCCCGCAAAAAATTCACTTTCTGAAAAGCCGCCCCCAGGCTTTGCGCATAGGGTGCCAGTTGCCCGTACAGCTCCTCATCACCATCGCAAAAAACAGAGAGGCACATCAACCCCACCACTTCGGCGCTGCCATGTATGTATTTTGCATACAGGCTGCTGTCGTATTGCTGTTGCGTAATATCCATTTCCATGCTGTGAAGAAAATCATTGATCAGCTGCCTGCTTATTGCATACCTGTTCACCGTAAGCTGAAAGCTATGCAATATGGGATTCAGGCTGATGCCCCGTTCCATGGCAGCAAGCGTTTCTTTTCTGAATTCGGCCAGAAGAGCTGCTTTATCATATTGGTGAAAGGTATCCACGATCTCATCAGCAAAGCGTACAAAGCCATAGATATTACAAATAGGAGCCCGCAGGTCTTTATGCAGCAGCCTGATAGCCGAAAAAAAACTCGTGCTGTACCTGGCAGCCGTCATCCTGCTGCAGTCCTGGCTCAGTTCATGAAAGATATTGATCATACGCATGTATTGATATCACTGCCGCATCGGTTATCCATACCCGAATACTTTTACCAGTTCCCCCGCCGCTATCTCACCGCTGATCAGGGCCGGCGGTACACCGGGACCCGGCACTGTAAGCTGCCCTGCATAAAACAGGTTCTTCACTTTGCTGCTTCGGCAGGAAGGTTTCAGAAAAGCTGTCTGCCGCAGGGTGTTCGCAAGTCCGTATGCATTTCCCTTAAAGGCATTGTATTCGTGTATGAAATCACTATTGGCAAAGGTCTTCTTATAAATGATATGTTGCGCCACCGGTTGCTGCAAATGTTTTTCCATCCTGGCCAGGATCATGGCAAGGTATTGTTCGCGCAGGGCTTCGGTGTCGTTTTCCAGCCCGGCGGCCACCGGTACCAGCAGAAACAGGTTCTCACAACCTTCCGGCGCAACTGATGTATCGGATACTGAACTGGCGCAGGTATAAAACAGCGGATCTGTTGGCCACTGCGGCGATTGGTATATCTGCCTGCCATGTGTTTCAAAATCGGTATCGAGGAATAAGGTATGATGGGCGATTCCGCTGAGCTTTTTATCCAGGCCAATGTAATACAACAGGCATCCCGGCGCCATCAGCCTTGTATTCCAGTACCGCTCTGTATAGCTTCGGTATCTTTTTTCCAGCAGGGATGTTTCTATATGATGATAGTCAGCTGTTGCTATCACCGCATCGGCTTCATACGTTACGAGGGTATGGTCCTGCACAGCCTCTACCGAAGTTAGGTGCGCATTGTTTACAGGGAGTGACTGTACATTATTCCCGAAACAGAATTGTACACCCATTTCTTTTGCCAGTGAATACATGGCTTCCACTACCTGGTACATTCCTTTCTGCGGGTACCATGTTCCCCCCCGCATGTCTGCATGGTTCATGAGGCTGTACAAAGCGGGTATCTTATCGGGCATGGCGCCTAAGAACAATACAGGAAACTCCATGAGCTGCCTGATGCGTTCATCTTTAAAATACCTGCCAACATGTGAACGCATGGAGCGGAAAATATCCAGCCGCACCATTCCGGACAATACATCCCTGTCCAAAAATTCCGTGAGCGACCTGCCGGGTTTCCATACCAGTTTCTCCATAGATACCCGGTATTTATGAGCGGCTTCCTGCAAAAACAATTCTAATTGCCGGTCCGCTCCTTTTTCAATAAATGCGAATACATTTTTCAGTGCAGTGATATCGGCCGGTACATCCATACAGTCATTGCCTGTGTACACGCGGTAAGAAGGATCCAGTCTTTTGAGAGAGTAATAATCGGCAACTTCTTTACCGAAGTTCCGGAAATAGCGTTCAAATATATCGGGCATCCAGTACCAGCTGGGACCCATATCGAAACTGAAGCCGGCTTCTTTCCATTGCCGTGCCCGTCCGCCGGGGGTATGGTGTTTTTCCAGGACAGTCACCTCCCACCCGGCTTTAGCCATGAAGGTTGCGGCCGAAAGGCCGGCAAATCCGCTTCCGATGACGATCAGTTTTTTGCCCACTTACGGAAGGAAAATAATGAAAAAAGCCGACTGCCCCGCAGTGAATCCCGGATCAGGATTTTACAGTAATGAAAGATGTGTTACACCTGGCGCATTATTTTTTAATACGGCGCAGGTATTCACCATACCCGCTCTTGGCGTATTTATCGGCCAGTTGGAGGAGTTGCTGCTGGTCAATAAAACCCATACGGTAAGCCACTTCTTCAATACACCCGATCTTCTGGCTCTGGCGTTTCTCGATCACACGCACAAATTCGCAGGCATCGGCAAAAGAATCGAAGGTGCCGGTATCGAGCCAGGCAGTGCCCCGGTTCATAATGCCCACCTGCAATCTGCCCTGTTCCAGGTATACCCTGTTCACATCCGTGATCTCGTATTCGCCGCGGGGAGAGGGAGCAATATTCTTTGCTATTTCCACCACATCATTATCGTAAAAATACAGGCCCGGTACAGCGTAGTTCGATTTGGGTTCTTTGGGTTTCTCTTCTATTGATATGGCTTTTTTGTTTCCATCAAATTCCACCACACCATACCGCTCGGGGTCATGTACTTCATAAGCAAATACAGCCGCGCCATCTACATCATTA
>DASVLZ010000311.1:0-3460 GCA_036384615.1 Sediminibacterium sp. | reverse complement strand
ATGAAGGCGGTGTATGAGATCGCTACGATACAGCGCGATTATGGCAACCGCTCCGACAGGAAACAGGCCAGGCTGAAATATACGGTTGATAAATACGGCACCGACTGGTACCGGGCTGAACTGGAAAAAAGAACAGGCTTTGCATTACAGCCTCCGCGTGAATTTGTTTTCACAGAGCGGAAAGACCATTTCGGATGGGAACAGAGCCAATCGGGCGACTGGCATTACACCGTATTTGCTGAGAATGGCAGGGTGCTGGACGGAAAACTGAAACTGAAATCGGCGCTGCTGGCTGTGGCGCAAACGGGCAAAGCTAATTTCCGCTTTACCTGTAACCAGAATGTGATCATCAGCGATGTGCAGGAAAAAGATAAGAAAGCTGTGGATGCCATACTGGATCATTATGGGATCGATAGCCATAATAACAGCATATCTGTTGCACGCAAAAACTCAATGGCCTGTGTGGCATTACCTACCTGTCCGCTCGCTTTGGCAGAAGCCCAGCGCTACCTGCCATCGCTGATGGATAATATTGAAATGCTCTTGCAAAAACATACGCTGGAAGAGGAAGAGATCATCATCCGTATGACCGGCTGCCCCAACGGCTGCGCCAGGTCGTATGCGGCAGAGATCGGCTTTGTAGGAACAGGCCCCGGAAGATACAATCTGCATATCGGCGGTGACAGGCTGGGCACCCGGCTGAACAGGATATATAAAGAAAATATCGGCGAGCAGGAAATACTCAACTCACTCGATACCCTGTTTGCAGGTTACCGCTCAGGAAGAACGGATGGGGAAACATTCGGGGATTATGCATGGCGGTATATGGCAGGAGTAGAATGAACCATTCTGTATTAATAACACCACTTAAGTATTTTTCATTTGGAAATCGCATCCCCATCCGCCAACAAATTGTTCCCGGTTTTTCTTAAACTGGAAGAATTGCGGTTGCTCATCATTGGCGGTGGCAATATCGGGTTGGAGAAATTGCAGGCGGTGCTGAATAATTCACCAGCTACCCGCATCAGGGTAGTGGCTGAAACCATACAGGACAGGATCAACGCACTCGCGGAAACATATCCTAACATTACCCTTGTTCAGAAGCTGTATGAAAGCTCCGATCTCGATGGTGCAGATATGGTGATTGCTGCTGTGAATGATCTTGTGCTCTGCGGCCGCATCCGGTCGGATGCACATAAGCGGCGCCTGCTGGTAAATATTGCCGACACACCGCAGCTCTGCGATTTTTACCTGGGTTCCATCGTTAGCAAGGGCAATTTGAAGATCGCCATCTCCACCAATGGTACATCACCCACCATGGCCAGGCGGATGAAAGAAGTGTTGAATGATATGATACCCGAAGAAATGGATCATGTATTGTAGGATATGGAGCATATCAGGAAAAACATACAGGGCGGGTTCCCGGAAAAAGTAAGACAGTTAAATGATCTTACCCGTTTACTGGTAGCCAAAAAAGCCACACTGGCCGATCTTACCCTTCAGAAACCCAGAGAGAAGAAAGGCCAGCGGATTGTGAAATGGTGCCTGTTCGCATTTGTATTCATGATCCTGGGACATACCCTGTTTTCACTGGTGCCTGCCAACGATATTGCCGGTGCCATCAGGTCATTGCCTGATTATATCGATACCTCATCATTCCTGATCATGCTGCTGACGGGTTTTATTGCGCAGATGGTGGATGGCTCATTAGGCATGGGATATGGTACGATCTCTACCACTTTCTTACTGGCCAACGGTGTACATCCTGCCATTGTGAGCAGCAGGGTGCATACGGCGCGTGTATTCTCAAGTGGCGTATCGGGTTACAGCCATCATCGTTTTGGTAACATCAATAAAAAACTATTCAAAACATTGGTCATACCTGGGATACTCGGCTCAGTTACCGGTGCCTGTATTGCGTATGTGGGCCAGCGGTATTCCATGTATGTGCGTATACCGCTGGCATGCTATACTGCTTATCTCGGATATTTCATCATAAGCAAAGCGATCAAAAAAAAGGTTGTGCAGCAGAAAGTGAAGAGAGCAGGGTGGCTGGCCGGTGCAGGTGGTTTTATGGATGCATTTGCCGGGGGTGGATGGGGCACACTTGTTACCAGCACACTCATCTCCAAAAGAAAGAACACGCGTTACGTTATAGGCTCGGTCTGCCTCGCAGAGTTCTTCGTGGTATTCGCCAGTGCGCTTACTTTTTTTATCTTGTTACGCCATATACCAATTGCAGATGTGGCGGGGCTTGTACTCGGAGGCATCCTTGCCGCCCCGCTTGCCGCCAGGCTCGTAGGTAAACTTCCCCTTAAGGCCATGTATTATGCCGTAGGTGGACTGGTAATACTAACGAGTATGTTTACTTTATGGAAAGCTGTCAGAAGCCTGTAGCCTGATCATTACCATCCGATCCCATAATCCTCCCCGTTATTACTGCTTCCGCCCCAGAGAGTATTGTGTTTGGTATCAAAGAAAATAGCATTGATGGGTCCGCTGGTGCGGTCGCCGAACTGGAGTGTGTAACCCATTTTCTTCAGGTCATTGCGCACAGATTCGGGTGTGTTGCGGGGCAACAGTATACTTCCCGGCCTGGGTTTCCTGTCGGCAAGCTGTGTTCCTCCGAGAGATAACCACAACTGGTTGGTGTTGAAATTGGCGGCTTCCGTTGCCTGCTGTACGGTCATACCAAATTCCACCATATTCAGGAAGAACTGTAACAGGTTCTGATCCTGCGTATCTCCTCCCTGCACGCCGAAGCAGAGAAAAGGCTTGCCGTCTTTCAGTGCCAGTGAAGGCGTCAGCGTTACGCGCGGCCGTTTGCCCGGCTGCACTACGTTGAAGGGATCAATGGTGGGGTCGAGCACAAAGCTCTGCATACGCTGGCTCATGCCTACACCGGTATTACCTGCAATGCATGCGGGCAGCCATCCGCCGCTCGGCGTAATGGATACGATCCATCCCGAAGTATCTGCAGCTTCCACCGAAGTAGTGCCTCTCCATAAACGATCCATATAGGCATCATCTACAGGCAGGGTGTTCACCATACTTGTCTGGTCATGTTTGGGAATGGCATTGCCTTTGCCGTTGGCGGTATCAAAACCCCGCTGCTGCAGTAAGGAGAGATAAGGGTTGGTCTTCCCTTCGAAAGGATATGGATCTCCCGGCGCTGCAGCAGCATTGTTCTTGTCCATCAGTACCTGGCCGGCCCTTTGTTTTGCATATTCTTTGCTCAGCAATCCCTTAATAGGTTCCTGCGGCGGAAAATAAGGATCGCCATAATAAAAATCACGGTCTGCAAAGGCAAGGTTCAATGCCTGGTATACAGTATGTATGTACTTCGTGCTGTTATACCCCATGGATTTCAGATCGAAATTCTCGAGTATGTTGAGCGCCTGCAGCAGGGAAGGGCCCTGTGTCCATTGCTGCAGTTTATATACTTCAATGCCTTTGTATG
>DASVLZ010000310.1:0-3849 GCA_036384615.1 Sediminibacterium sp. | reverse complement strand
CGTAACCAACAGCGGCCGCGGTCAAGTACATTTGCGGCTATTTCAGGAATTTGGTAAAGCCCGTTTTACATATCGCCCTGGTGGGTAACCCGAACAGCGGAAAAAGTTCGCTGTTCAATGCATTAACGGGCCTTAACCAGAAAGTGGGCAATTTTCCGGGCGTTACCGTAGACAAAAAAACCGGTCATCTGCAGTTAGATGGGCAGGCAAGGGCCGAACTGATCGACCTGCCGGGTACTTACAGCCTCTATCCCCGCAGGGCAGATGAATGGGTTGCCTATAAAGTACTGATGGGGGTGGATACGGATGTGCGCCCTGATATTGTATTGCTGGTGGCCGATGCCAGTAACCTGAAACGCAACCTGCTTTTCTGCAGCCAGATCATTGACCTGAAGATACCCGTGGTGATGGCGCTGACGATGAATGATATCGCCGCCAAAAAAGACATCAAAATAGATATTGCAGGCCTCGAAGCTGAGCTGGGTGTGCCCGTAGTACCTGTGAACCCGCGGAAAAACAAGGGCCTTGCCGAACTGAAAAAAGTGCTGGCGCAGATGGCAAAGGCGCGCCATAATGTGCAAACGCGCGAATTTGTGAGCACCCGCCAGCTGGCACCCGATTCTATCGGGAATATGCAGGAACTGTTTCCGCAGATGAGTGATTATGCTGCCATTCATTACATGATCAATCATGAGAACTTTCCCCTGACTCCTTCGCTGCAGGATGCCATTGAAAGAATTGAACTGGATACCCGTTTCAATCCCACCAAAACACAGGCGGAAGAGATCATGATGCGGTATACGCGCATACGCCAGGTAATGCAGCAGCATGTGGTGGAGCCGGGACCGCTGGAGAAAAAACTGTTTACCGAACGGCTCGATAATCTTTTACTGCACCGTGTATGGGGATACCTGATACTGCTGGCGGTGCTCTTCCTTTTATTCCAGAGCATTTTCTGGCTGGCGGCCTACCCGATGGATGGTATTGAATGGCTGTTTGCCAAAGGCGAAGGCTGGCTGGGCGATGTATTGCCATCGGCCTGGTGGAGCGACCTGATCATTAACGGCCTGCTGGCGGGCCTTGGAGGGATACTTGTTTTTGTGCCGCAGATCATGATCCTGTTCGGGCTTATCACCGTACTGGAAGACACGGGGTATATGGCCCGCATCAGCTTTTTGAGTGATAAACTGATGCGAAAAGTAGGGTTGAACGGTAAAAGCGTAATGCCTATGATCAGCGGGTTTGCCTGTGCAGTACCCGCCATTATGAGCGCAAGGAATATCGAGAACAGGAAGGAACGCCTGCTCACCATACTGGTAACCCCTCTCATGAGTTGCAGCGCCAGGTTGCCGGTATATACCATCCTTATTTCCCTTGTGATCGATGATAAATATTATTTCGGGTTCCTGAGCCTGCAGGGACTGGTGATGATGGGATTGTATTTTCTCGGTACGGCCATGGCGCTGGTGGTGAGTTATGTGATGAAATGGTTTATCAGGATCAAAGAAAAAAGTTTCTTTATACTCGAACTGCCTATTTACCGGGGACCTCGGTGGAAGAATGTGATCGTGACCATGGTAGAGAAGGCAAAGATATTTGTAACGGATGCGGGAAAAGTGATCATGGTCATCAGCCTGCTGCTATGGTTCCTCAGCACTTATGGCCCTGCGGAGCGTATGAAGCAGGTAGATGAGAAATACACCGCGCTGATCATTGCCAATCCGCAGCCGGAAAAGATCGACTCTTTACAGAAACAACTCTCTTCAGAAAAACTGCAGCATTCCTTTGCAGGCATCGCCGGCCATACTATTGAACCTGCGATCAGCCCATTGGGTTTTGACTGGAAGATCGGCATTGCGCTCATCACTTCTTTTGCCGCAAGGGAAGTATTCGTGGGCACGATGGCCACCCTTTACAGTGTAGAGGAATCCGATGACAATGCTTCTCTGCGCCAGAAAATGGAAGCAGCCCGGCATCGCGATGGAAGCAAGGTGTACACGCTGCCCGCAGCCCTTTCACTGATGGTATTTTATGTGCTGGCCATGCAATGCATGAGTACCCTGGCCGTAGTAAAACGCGAAACCCGGAGCTGGAAATGGCCGGTGTTCCAGTTTATTTATATGACCATACTGGCATATGGCTGCAGCTGGCTCGTATATCACCTGTTTTCCTGATCTTCCTTTTTCATCAAAGATGTTTTCCGGGTATCCTTCATAAACAGGTATACCATCAGCGAAACAAAAATGCAGCCCGTGACGTACCAGTAATAGCCGTTCTCATGGCCATTGTTCTTGAACCATAATGCCAGGTATTCTGCCGTGCCGCCAAACAATGCCACGGTAACCGCATAGGGAAAGCCCACACCCAATGCCCTGATCCGTGCAGGGAACAATTCTGCTTTTACTACTGCGTTGATAGATGTATAACCGCTTACGATCAGCAATGCGGCCATCATAAGTAAAAAGATCATTGCCGGGTCTGTTGTGCGGGCAATGGTGGTCATAATGGGCACCGTGCATAAGGTGCCTGTTATACCAAAGAATACCAGCAGCGGCTTGCGGCCGATCCTGTCTGACAGCCATCCGAACAAAGGCTGTACCGCCGCATACAGCAATAATGAAAAGAACACCAGCAGGGTGGCTTTTTCTTTTGGCATATGCACGGTATTCACAAGGAATTTCTGCATGTACGTGGTATATGTATAGAATGCCAGTGTGCCGCCGAGGGTAAGTCCCGCCACGGTAAGCACAGCACGCGGGTGTTTCAGCAATTCCTTTATGGAGCCCCTGCTTTTTGTTTTTGTTTCCTGTTTAAAAGCCTCTGTTTCATCCATACTTCTGCGCAGGTAAAACGCAGTAAGTGATAACAGGGCGCCGATCACGAAAGGAATGCGCCAGGCCCATGCTCCCAACTGCTCAGGCGTAAAGAATATATACTGCATCAGCAGCTGTACACCTGCGGCAAGCAGTTGCCCGCCGATCAGTGTTACATACTGAAAGCTGGAATAAAAACCCCTTCTGTCTGCGGTGGCCATCTCGCTCAGGTACGTGGCGGCAGTGCCATATTCCCCGCCAACGCTCAAGCCCTGCAGCAGCCTTGCAAACAATAACAGCAGGGGTGCGGCAATACCTACCTGCTGATAAGATGGTGTAAAAGCAATGATCAATGATCCGAATGACATCAGCAGTACGGATAATGTCATCGCCCATTTTCTTCCCTTGCGGTCGGCCAGGCTGCCGAACAGCCATCCGCCTATAGGGCGCATCAGGAAGCCCACTGCAAAAATGCCCGCCGTATTCAGCAGGTTGGCAGTGGCATCCTTCCCTGGAAAAAATACCGGCGCAAAATAAATGGCGAATGCAGCATAGGCATACCAGTCGTACCATTCCACCAGGTTGCCTACTGAGCCACTGATAATAGCTTTGATACGTTTGGATGGTTGATAAGATGATCGCATGAAAGGATAAACCGGCACGGGTATTCAGCGCCTGCTTAAAGATATTATTCCTGCGGCAGTTTGCTGCCCTGCGCCCCCGGGGGTAAGGCAATCCTGCCCTGGCCTCCGGCAGTTCGTGGAGGCGCAACAGGCCGGGAGGACTGCCGGGCAAAAGTCCGGTACAAGTCCGGTACATGTCCGGTGCAAGTCCGGTATACGTCCGGTATAGGCATATCTTACCTATGGTATACCTATAGTGTTTCTACGTAGTATTTACACCATACCCATGGAATAGATTCCGGGGTTCTTCCATAGACAGCCCAAATAGTGCCCATTCATAAAAAACGGGGAATTTCCCGCTTTTTAATCTGCCGAAATAGTGCAATATTGTTTTTTATACCCAAAACCAATAA
>DASVLZ010000309.1:0-5124 GCA_036384615.1 Sediminibacterium sp. | reverse complement strand
CTGATAGATCCCACCAACCTGCCCGGCTTTGAGAATGGTGTGGTAAACAATATCAACTTCAGGATAGCATTGCAGCGTTCATCTGCGGATAACCCCATGTTCCCTACATCGGGTTCCAACTTCCTGCTGAGCCTGCAGGTTACACCGCCGTATTCACTGTTCGATAAAGGCATGGCCACATCTTCCAACCCGTATAACTTCCTGGAATACCATAAATGGCGTTTCAATGGCGAATGGTTTGTGCCCCTGGGCAAGCCCAGCGGCGAAGACCGGAACAAACGCTTTGTGCTGAAAGTGGCTGCCAAATACGGTTTTATCGGCAAGCTGAACCCCGATCCCAAGGTGCAGATATCACCGTTTGAAAGGTTCCAGGTAGGCGATGCAGGATTGAGCAACCAGTTTGCATTGCTGGGTTACGATATCATTGCGCACCGCGGATATCCTGTATATGATAATTCGGATCCCAAGGTGAACCCCGACAAGCAAACCGCATCGCAATACTTTACCATCTTCAATAAATACACGATGGAATTGCGCTACCCGCTGAGCCTGAACCCGAGCAGCACCATCTACGCATTGGGCTTCTTCGAGGCGGCTAACGGCTGGTATTCGATAAAAGATTATAATCCTTTCAAACTCAGGCGCTCCGTAGGTTTGGGCATGCGTTTCTTCCTGCCGATGTTCGGTTTGTTAGGCTTTGATTATGGCATAGGATTGGATAGGTTAACGCCCGGAGGTTCACTGAAAGATGCATCCAGGTTCACCTTTATGCTCGGCTTTGAACCCGAATAAACTCACACCTAAACCAACGTTTATGAAAAAGACATTTCTTTTCCTGCTCGTGCTATCGGTGTTCGCATTCCGGGCACAGTCGCAGCAGCGCTACGCCATCATCGACACCAAGTACATCCTCAACAAAATACCCGAGTACAGGGATGCAGATAAAAAACTGCAGCTGATAGGCGAGCAATGGCAGAAGGAGATAGATGATAAGCAGGCCGTGCTGGATAAGATGTACAAGAATTACGAGGCCGAACAATTCATGCTTACGGATGAACTGAAAAAGAAAAGGGAAGACGAATTATTCGTGCATGAAAAAGAGATTCGCGAGCTGCAGAAAAAACGTTTCGGTTACGAAGGCGACCTGTTCAAGGAAAGACAAAAACTTGTTAAACCCCTGCAGGACAGGGTATACAACGCAGTGCAGAAGCTGGCTGTGGCCCGTTCTTATGATTTCATACTGGATAAAAGTGAAGGAATTACCGTTATATTTGCCGACCCCAAGCTCGACAAAAGCGAAGATGTGCTGAAGGAACTGGGGATCAGATAAGTGATCAAACAAATCAATATAAACACTCAATTACAATGAAGAAATTACTTTTTGTGTGTGCGGCGTTGGTGGCCGTAATGGTATTCACCAACGACACGAAGGCCCAGTCTGTTAAGATCGGGTATTTTGATGAAGAAAGTGTGCTGGGCGCATTCCCTGATATTGCCAAAGTGGATACCCTGCTCAATATTTACAGGAGGGATTCTGTAGGACAGGAATTCAACTATCGCTTGTCAGAATTCCAGCGTGCAGACAGCACCTTTAAAAAAGACTCTGCTGCCCTGTCTCCCAAAGCGCGTGAACTGGCCATGCAGGACCTGAACCAGAAAAGGTACTACCTCGTAAACTGGAACCAGATAGGCCAGCAGATGAGTGATAACAAACTGGAACAATTGCTGGCACCATACCGTATGAAAATAGTGGACGCAATGAAAGCCGTAGTTGCTGAAGGTAAATACACGCTGGTATTGAATGCCGCCTCACTTGCCCCTGGTTATTATGCGCAACCCCCGATAGCTGATAACCTGAGCATACGCGTGGCTATGAAGCTGAAGTTGCCGATACCAAAAGAAGTAGAAGATGCATTTAAAGCCGCAACAAGCAGTGGCCCGGCTAAAAAGCCCTGATGCAATTCGCATAGAATTATATTCGCAAAGACCCCATGTATATGCATGGGGTCTTTGCTTTGAATAAAACAGCCCCGGACTATTTCCATCGCCTATTTTTGTATATGCAGTTGAAAAGTCCCATCGGTGTTTTTGATAGCGGTTATGGTGGCCTCACCGTATTGAAAGAGATCGTAGACAGGTTACCGCAATACGATTATCTCTACCTGGGCGATAATGCCCGGGCGCCGTATGGTCCGCGCTCATTCGATACGGTCTATCAGTATACGCTCGAATGCGTGCGCTGGTTTTTTGCGCAGGGTTGCGAACTAGTGGTGTTGGCATGCAATACTGCTTCGGCCAAAGCTTTGCGCAGCATACAACAGAAAGACCTTCCGCAGATAGCACCCGGCAAAAGGGTGCTGGGTGTGATCAGGCCCACCACCGAGGTGATCGGCCGTTTTTCCAAAACAGGGGAAATAGGCATCTTCGGCACCAGCGGAACCGTGCAGAGCGGTAGCTACCCGATAGAACTGGCAAAATTCTTTCCTTCACTCACAGTATACCAGGAAGCCTGCCCCATGTGGGTGCCGCTGGTAGAGAACGGGGAGTATAACAAACCCGGGGCGGATTATTTTATCAGACAGCATACAGAACACCTTTTATCGCAATCACCCCGCATAGACACTGTGCTGCTGGCCTGTACGCATTATCCTTTGCTGATGAATAAGATACGCCCGCTGCTGCCAGAGGGCACTACCCTGGTTTCGCAGGGATCTATTGTGGCAGACAGCCTGGCCGATTACCTCAAACGCCACCCGGAAATGGAAACCAGGATCAGCCGCGGAGGGCATCGTTTGTTTTATACCACCGATGCAACAGAAGATTTCGACAATCATGCCGCGGTGTTTTTCGGGGAAAAAGTGCGGTCGCAGCATCTGGATCTTTCCGGGAGCGCATGATCTGTGGAAAGGCATATCACTATTAATATTCCACTGGCACTAACTTTTTGTAACCTTTTTATTTCCCGGGTACTCTAACCCGGTATTCACCTCAATAAAAAGGCAAAAATGGAAAACAAAACCCCTCAGCTGCAGTTGGCGCAAACGTTCAACCTGCTGAAATACACATTCGTAATCGTTCCTATCGTTGCGGGAGCAGACAAGTTTACCAACCTGCTTACACATTGGGAACAGTATCTGAACCCATCAATAGCAGGCATGCTTCCTTTTTCTGCTGCTACCTTTATGATGATAGTAGGCGTTATCGAGATCATCGCAGGTCTTATTGTGCTGAAAAGAACAGAGATCGGCGGATATATTGTGGCAGCCTGGCTTACTGCCATCGCGCTCACACTGCTGCTCGGTTTCCAGTATGCAGATGTAGCCGTGCGCGACCTGGTAATGGCGATAGCAGCTTTTTCAACGGCGCGGATAGCAAAAATTGTACATAAACTATGACCCCATCTGACAGGCTTACCGAAACGGAGATCATACATCGCATTCTGGGCGGAGAAAAATCACTTTACGAAATCATTGTAAGGCGGTTTAACGCATGCCTGTACAAAGTGGGCAGGTCATATCATTACAGCCATGAAGACACGCAGGATGTAATGCAGGAAACTTTTATTGATGCTTATAAAAGCCTGTCGGCATTTGAAGGGCGTTCTGCTTTTAAAACATGGATCATACGCATTATGCTGAACAATTGTTACAGGAAAAGCGAGCGGTCCGGATTTACAAAAACAACAACGCAGGATGTAAATGAAAATGCAAAACCCATGTTTACCAATTCAAATGAGGATACGGGCAAAATAGTTCAGAACCGCGAGTTGAAGCATATCATTGAAGAAGCCCTCACCAGGATTCCTGTTGATTACCGGATGACGTTTTCATTGCGTGAGATAACCGGGCTGAATGTGTCGGAAACTGCCAGCCTGCTCAATATCAGCGAAGCCAATGTAAAAGTGCGCCTCAACAGGGCAAAGGCGATGCTGAGGAATGCTATCGAAAAAACATACTCTGCCGGGGAACTGTTTGAATTTAATCTGGTCTATTGTGATGCAATAGTAGAAAACGTAATGAAAAAGATACATGAGCTGTAACCATTCCATGCAGGAAATCATCGATATCCGGTCAGTCAAAACTTTGGCAGAAACACCGTTACGGGAAAATGCCCTGGTACTGAGCGAGGAAGAAAAGATCAGTAAGATAGAATACCATTTTGCAAAGATCATGCACACGCTGGGGCTGGATCTTACTGATGACAGCCTTAACGGCACACCCCAAAGGGTGGCTAAAATGTTTGTAACAGAAATGTTCAGCGGGCTAAACCCGGCAAACAAACCCGCCATCAGCCTGTTTGATAATAAGTATGGTTATACCGGCATGCTGGTTGAAAAAGACATCACCCTGTATTCTCACTGCGAGCACCATTTTGTGCCGATCATTGGTAAAGCGCACGTTGCCTATATGCCCGGCAAGCAGGTTCTCGGTTTATCCAAGATCAACCGGCTGGTGCAGTATTATGCCAAACGCCCGCAGGTGCAGGAGCGGCTCACCGTGCAGATAGCGGAAGCATTGAAAGAGGTATTGCACCATGATAACGTGGCGGTGGTGATTGAAGCAGACCATTTATGTGTGGCATCGAGGGGAATCAAAGACACAAACAGCGTTACCGTTACCACCAGTTATTCCGGGCAGTTCAAGAATGAGGGCGTAAGGCAGGAATTTTTATCACATATCTACCATCAAAATCACTTACCATGTCACAGGCTGTAAAAATCATATCCGTTGCACATCTTACACATGACGTTATCAGGATCGTTGCAGAAAAGCCCGCATCGCTTACTTACCTGCCCGGGCAGGCAGTGGATGTGTCCATTAATAAACCCGGGTGGGAGCAGGAGTTGCGCCCGTTTACTTTCACTTCTTTGCCGGGAGATGACCATATTGAATTTACCATTAAGACCTATCCATCGCACAACGGTGTAACACAGCAGTTGCTTTCGCTTGGTGCGGGGGATGAACTGATCATACACGATGTTTTTGGTGATATCAATTATAAAGGAGAAGGCATTTTTATTGCGGGTGGTGCAGGTGTTACACCATTTATTGCCATTTTCAGATGGCTGGAAAAAGAAAACAAAATCGGCCATAACAAGCTTGTCTTTGCCAACAAAACCAAATC
>DASVLZ010000308.1:0-6007 GCA_036384615.1 Sediminibacterium sp. | reverse complement strand
TTTTGCGGGTCAGGGGGTTTCCTTTGTCATCGTAAGTATAGGTATGGCTCACGGTTTCGGTAAGGTTACCCGCGGCATTGTAATGCTTTTCGAGCAACGGGTTGTTCTGGCTCAGGCGCAGGGGAAGGAAGGGATTGTTTTCGAACAGGATGCTGGTATTGTACTTATCGTCATATTGCTCAATAACAGACTCGCTGAATTTTGTAAACTGGTTGCTGCCCGAGGTCCGGAAGAAAAGGGTCATTTTCTTCAGGTTGCCATTATCCAGGAACTCCTGCTCGTACCGGTAATTGGGGTTTGCCGGCAGGCCGCCGCCTGTATTCATAAATACATTTACGCCGGTAACCTTTCCATTGGTATAGCCGTACTCATACCGCGTGGTGTTCTCGCCTGCGCTATTGTAATAATCGATCCTGACCAGTTGCTGCCCGTTATAGGTATAGATGAACTTGCTGGCATCATCCGATTTGATCTCGCTGAGCAGGCTGCCGCTGTAGGCAAAATGGTATTTCTCCGTTTGTCCCTGCCCGGAATTATCAAAGCTGGTAACGGTTTCAATGCTTCCATTGCTGCCGTAGCTGATGGCTTCATAACTGCCATCGGCATATTCGATCTTCGCTAATTTCTTTGCTTCACCGGCATCCGGCGTTGCATCGTCTTTTGTACAGGAGGTAAACATTGCCGCAGAAAATATAGTTGCGGCAACAAGTGTGCGTAATGTATGTAACATGAAATGGGATTTAAGGGGGATTGCAGAAGGCAGATTGCAGATGGCAAATTCGAAAACCGATCAGTCTGCGATCTGCAATCTGCATTAAGAATGATTTAAAGTTCAGACAGCGCCTTCGGTCCGGGTACTACGTTCTCTACGGGCTGGGTGGTTTTGAGGTAGGCGAAAATGGCCCGGAGATCTGTGTCCGTCATATTGCGGTAAACAGTCCAGGGCATAGGCGGCAGCAGGGGCCTGCTGTTCTCGATGCCTTTGAGTTTACCGTGACGGATAGCACGCAGAAAATTTTCTTCTGTCCAGTTGCCGATACCTGTAGCATCGGATGTAATGTTAGCGGCATAAGACACGCCCCACATACCTACCGTGGCAGTAAAGTCGGGCGCAAACATGGTGAATCCTTTTTTGATCTCATCCACATTCACCTTCGGCAATGTATTGCCATGTTGAAATCCTGAAAAGCGCAGCCCGGAAATCAGCTCGGGGCCATTCGGTCCCATCTTCTTGGGCGAATGGCAATCATCACAACCGGTTGTATTTACCAGGTACTCGCCGCGCGCTACCAATGCGGCGGAATCGAGTACGGGTGTAATGGCTTTGCTCCTGCCGGGTGCATTGCTGCAGGCCACAAATACCACAGCTCCTGCAATAGCAATAACGGAGAGGGTAAAGATCTTTTTGTACATCTTGGTTTGGATTTTTGGTTTAGGGTTTACATTTTTCAATCAGCAGTTCCCTGCTGTTTTTTTAAAATCGAGTGCAAACATATTTTCGCCGGGCAGGGGCGGCAATCACATATCGATGTGGTTGGTGACAAATGGAAAAAAAGCCGTAGGAACGGCGTCAGAACCGACTGTTGCGGGAAAAGGATCAGAGAATTGCACACTATTTGTGGGTAAAAGCAGAAATGTTCCTGTTGAAGAATGAAAGATTACCTGGACTATGAATTGTCAGAACTGATTGATCTGCTTGCTGAACGCACTGCTCGCTATACTGATATGCTGAATGATGGCTTCCATCATGGGGAAGAATTTGCGCATATCGGGGATCAGGTTATGCTGATACAGCAGGCTATCTGGAACAAAATGGGTTTCAATACAACCACTCATCAAAATGATGGGGAATAAAATATAAAAAGGACCACCCCCGCGGTCCTTTTTTTCACGTCCTGTCTGATGGGTCTTTACACGAGCTTGTCTTTAAAAGCCTTGGCAACAGCTTCACTCTTGCTGTTGACATGTAGTTTTTCATAAATCTTTTTGATATGGCTTCTTACCGTATCTATGGCGATGAACATTTCGTTGGCGATCATTTTATAGCTATACCCTTCCACGAGGTATTGCAGCACCTGTTTCTCGCGCTCTGAAAGATTATAGTCTTCTCCTTTGTCCATATTCATGGAAGAGAACATCTTCAATACCTGTGTGGCAATGCTGGCCGTCATGGGTGCGCCGCCGGTATGGGCTTCTGTAATGTATTCGAGTAAACGTGAGGGAGGTGTTTTTTTAAGGATATATCCGTTAGCGCCATTGCTGATAGCCTGGAATACATTCTTGTTATCATCAAAAACCGTCAGCATCAGTATTTTGACCTCATCATTTACCTCGCGTACTTTTTTCAACCCGTCAAGGCCATTGCATCCGGGCATATCTATATCCATGAGTATGATATCGGGTTTCCATGCATTTACTTCGTCTACAATATGGTCGCAGTTCCTGAATCCGGCCAGTACTTCAAAACCATCTGATCCGTTGATCAGCATGGTGAGTCCTTCGCGGAGCTGGGGGTTATCTTCGTATATGAGCAATTTGATCATTCTCTGTGTGGGGGTTCAGTGCAAAAGTAGGCTGGCCGGCAGTACCGGGCAATCGCATAAATATGTTAGATATCCTGCGTAGCAGGCCAATTCCATTTACCTGCCCACGGGAATATTCAATGTAATATGTGCGCCTTCTCCCGGGCTGGAAACAATGAGTATGCGCCCGTTCATGGCCGCGGCGCGTTTGCGCATATTGCCCAGCCCGTTCCCATTATCTGCTTCTTCGGGGTTAAAGCCTGCGCCATTGTCTTCCACCAGCAATACCAGCCTTTTGTTGTGCATGCCTACCCGTATTACCACCATGCTGGCATTGGAATATTTTGCGGCATTGTTCACGGCTTCCTTGAATACGAGGAAGAAATCCCTCCGGGCCTCCATGTTCAGCACCACATCAAAAACGGCTTCATCCATCCTGAAATCCAGTTCTATTTCCTTTGCCTCCAGTACATTGGTGGCAAACTCGCGCATTCTCGCAGCGATCTTCTGCATGCTGTCGTTGGTGGGTTTAATGCTCCACACAATATCATCCATGGCCTCCATCATACGCTGGCTGTTATCGCCGATCTTGCCAAGGTATTCGCCCGTTTTCACCGCATCGCTGCCGAGTTTGGTCTTGGCCATGGAGCTAAGGATGTTAATGGTACTCAGCGTGCTTCCCATATCATCGTGCAGGTCGCGGGCCACACGCATGCGCAGCTTCTCCAGGTCGAGCAGGCGTTTTACCCGCAGGTGGTGGAAAGAATACACGATCAATGCCACCAGCAACAGCATGCTTCCCAGGAACCAGTATGTGCGCCAGAACGGCGGCTTTATATAAATGCGTATACTGGTGACATCCGGTGAGCGTGTGCCATCTATATCTTCACAATACACGCTGAAGGTATAATGCCCTGGCGGCAGCAGCGAATAGTTGATATAGCCCAGCCTGTCTGCCTTTACCCAGCCTTTATCGATACCACTCATTTTATAATAAAAGGTTAGCTTATCGCGCTCTGCATAGCTAAGGGCGGCGTAGTAGATGCTGAAAGAGTTCTGGTTGCTGACCAGCTGTACCCTTGGCAGGTTGAGCAATGAATCTACCCGTATATATGTATTGAAGATCTTGAAATCGGTGATGGTTACATTCGCCGGCCGCCGGTTCTGGAAAATGGCAGGCTTGAATATGAGCACGGCATTGGCCCCTGCAAAGATCACTTTACCTGTGCTGGTAAAATAATCCGCATCATCTGTAAAATGCGAAACGGTGATGCCTTCTTTTCTGCCGTAGGGGGTTACGCGTTTGGTAATGGGGTTGTACCTGCAGAGGCCGTTGCGCGTGATCATCCACAGGTAGCCGGCACTGTCTACACGTATGCGTTGTATGGTATTGCTCGGCAGCCCATCGTTGAATGTGAGCCATTGCACTTCATGTGTGCGTTTGTTTACGAAGTTCATGGCGCCTCCGCCGAATACGATCACGCTGTCATTCAGCTGATCCATATCCCTGCCGCTGTTCATGAACAGCGGGTTTTGTTTTGCGGCGGTTGTATAGCGTTGTATAACCCGTACACCATCCGCGCTCAGGCAATACAAACCCCTGTTGATGGGCGCCACCCATATCGACCCTTCATTATCTATCAGTATCTTTTCTATCTGCGAACCGAATTCCTGCATCAGGGAAAATTTCCTGCCATCATATTTAATCAGGTCTCCTTTGAGTGTTCCTATCCAGATATTACCTGCTTTATCGCCGGTGATGTATTGTAAAGTGGAACCTTTAAAAACAGGATCGCTGCGGAACTGGCTGGTTTTGGTGATGGGGTCATGAATAATATAATGCCCGCCCTGGCAACCGATCCATACTTTTCCATCGGCCTGCTGGTAAAGCGTCCACACCTGGCGGTATTGTATCCAGGAAACATCATCCATTGGCGGTATATGGTCATAGATGCCTGCGTCATAGCGCACCATGTTCTTATTATGTGTGAATATTCCCTTTCCCCAGGTGCTGAGCCATATCTGCCCGGTTTTTAATTCGAGGATATCGGTAAACTCCACACCTCCTGTTTTATCCGGCGGAAATAACATATTCACCACTGCGCTGGTGCCGCTTTCTGTAGAGGCAAAATACAATCCATGATCGGTGGCCACCCATATATTGCCGTCATGGTCTTCCATTACCTGGTATACGAACTGGAATTCGATACCTGTTGGGCTGGCGGGTGCATGCTGGTAAAAAAAGAAACGGTTGGCATCATTATCCAGGTTGTACAAGGCGTTGGCTCCGTATATCCAGAGAACACGCCGGGAGGTCTCGAAAAAATGGGAGAGTTCTGCATATTCGGGATTCTGCCCGAGGCCATCCGAAAGGTTCAGTTGTTTACCGTTTGCATCGAAACAATATTTATACTGGGCATCTGACCAGCACATGATCCAATGCCGTCTTTTGCTGTCGATAAATATCTCTGATGTTCCAACGGCAACTTTTTTATTATTGAGCAGGGGAATGTTGCGGGGATTATTCTTACTGGTATATAAACGCCGGTCCTTTGCATCATATACCGCCATGCCGAAGTTGTAACAGGGAAACCAGTACCTGTGCGTTACAGTATCCTCATAATGGCCCAGTGTGGGCGTCCAGTCAAAAGGCAGCTGGAAATAGTTATCATCGATGAACGCATTTGCTTTTTTATCATAGTGCAGTATACCGTAGCGGAAAATGGTGAGGAATACTTCGCCCCTGCTGTCTTTCCATAAGCGGAAGCCTGCGCCGGGCAATACCTGTCGAAGGGGTTTGATGGGTACGGTGGTATATTGGAAAGTAGACAGGTTGAACAGGCCAAATTCGCCTTTACTCGAAAAGCAAAGCCACAGGCTGTTATTGCCCGCGGGCAATATCTGTGTAAGATCTGAAATGGGTAAGGCTGCGCTGTTATCGGAGGAAGTGTTGTACTGGATAAACTTACTGCCATCGAACCGCTGCAGACCGTTGGCGGTTCCTATCCAGATAAACCCTTTGGCATCCTGGTAAGTGCTGTACACCACGTTGGAGGCAAGGCCGATGCCGTCTTCGGTACTGATGCGGTTGAAGGTAAAGCCCTGCTGGGCAGAAACCCCGCCAGCATACAGGAAACAACAGGCTACCAGGAGCAGGAGATGCTTCATAAGCAGAAGATTTCCAAAACTAAAAACAAAACAGCAAGAAAGGGCATTACCACATATTTATGTGACGGCCCGCGGCAGCCATGCGCCTGCCGGGAACTGTACGGTTTGTGACGCCGCTCAAAAAATGCGGATAAACGGGTATGCGCAAAGATGAACGGTTGCGGCAGGACCATATGTAGTAATATCTTTGAAACCCTTTGCCAGCAAGCATTTCACACGCTTGTGTGATTGCCGAGAGATGATCAGCAACGGATATTTGCATCATCAAAAGACCAACACCATGAAAGGAAAATACATTACTACCTCGTTACTGATGG
>DASVLZ010000307.1:0-4807 GCA_036384615.1 Sediminibacterium sp. | reverse complement strand
GTTACCGTATCACTGTTCGTAGGCTTTTTTTATAACTATACACTGCAAAAAAGATTTGTGTTTAAATAAGTGGAATTAATGAGAACTTATCAGATAAGGCGGGGATTGACAGCACTGGCATTCCTGTTTACCATACTTCGTTTACCGGCTCAAACGGTGATACAGGGTGTGGTAAAAGATGTGGTGAGCAAACAGCCTTTGCAATATGTGAGCGTGGTATTCAAAGGAGGAAGGGGTACCGTTACAGACAGCTTGGGCCAGTATACATTACGCTCATCCGGCACCATCAGTACCATACAGGTGTCTTATGTAGGCTATAAAACGATCCTGAAAACCATTACACCGGGCATTACGCAAACAATCGATTTTGAACTGGAAACAGATCCGAAAGCCATCAGCAATGTAACCGTGAGCACCAATAAGCGGGCACCTTACCGCAACAAGGGCAACCCGGCGGTGGAACTGATCAGGCGTGTGATAGAGAACAAACCGATCAACCGGGTAGAACATTATGATTATGTGCAGTACGACCAGTATGAAAAGATACTGGTATCTATCAGCAACCCTTCGCAGAAGCTTACGAACTCCAAGCTGCTGCGCAGGTACCAGTTCATGTTCGACAATAAGGACACAACTACTTTAGAGGGCAAAACACTGCTGCCGGTATACCTCGAGGAAACCACTTCCAAAAAATATTACCGCAGGAAACCTGAGAAAACAAAGACTATTGTTACAGGCGAAAAGCATGTGAACTATGGGGAATACATCGATAACAAAGGCATAAGCAGCTACCTGAACAGGTTGTATATGGATGTGGATATTTATGATAATGATATCCCGCTCTTTACCTACCAGTTCCTGAGCCCGATAGCAGATCTGGGTCCTACGTTCTATATGTATTATATCCGCGACACGATCACGGATGCCAGCGGTATGAAGCTGATCAAGCTCTACTTTACACCACGCAATACCAATGACCTGCTGTTCCGCGGTAATATGTATATAACGCTCGATGGCAACTATTCGGTTCAGAAGATCAATATGTTCATCAGCAAGAACGTTAACCTTAACTGGGTACGCGAGCTGCATATAGACCTGGATTTTGAAAAAGGCCCCGACAGCCGTTATCACCTCATCAAAAGCAATGTGATGGCGGATGCCAGCGTGACCAAGAATTCTGGTACCGGTTTTTTTGGCGAGCGTACGGTATCGTTCAAAAATTTTACGATCAACCAGCCGCAGCCCGACAGTATCTATTCCGGTGATGCAACCGTGAAACTGAAGAATGCGGAGACGAGAACGGATACTTTCTGGACGGCGAACCGGCATGATACGCTTACAAGCACACAGGCGAAGGTGTACAGCAATATCGACAGCCTTGAAAAGATGCCTTCTTTCAGGAGAACGGTAGCCATTGCCATGTTCCTGTTTTCGGGATACACTTCTGTAGGTCCCAACTTCGAGGTAGGCCCTGCCGCTGCATTTTACAGCTTTAACCCGGTGGAAGGATTCAAACTGCGGTTTGGCGGAAGAACCACCCCGAAGTTCAACAAGCGTTTATATTTTGAAACATATGGTGCGTATGGCTTCAAGGATGAAAAATGGAAAGGATTCCTGAGCACTACGTATTCACTCAATAATAAATCCATTTATACTTATCCGCTCAATTTCCTCAGGGCCAGCTACCAGTATGATACCAAGATACCGGGGCAGGATCTGCAGTTTGTATCGGAAGATAATTTCCTGCTCTCCTTTAAGCGCGGAACCAATGACAAATGGTTGTATAACCGGAACATCAAGCTGGAGTATGTGCATGAGTTCGGCAACCATACTTCATATACGCTCGGTTTCAAGAACTGGCAGCAGAACCCCGCCGGCTCTATTGTGTACTCGAAGTTTCAGAATGGCAGTACGGTAAATGTTGACCGCCTTACTACTTCGGAACTTTCGGCAGAATTCCGCTGGGCACCCAATGAGCAGTTCTACCAGGGTAAGGTGTACCGTATTCCCATCATCAATAAATATCCCATCATAACCCTGCGGTTTATTGCGGGCATCAAGGGACTAATGAGCGGAGAATACAATTACCAGAATCTGAATTTCCGCGTGGAGAAACGCGCTTATATGTCGCAGCTGGGGTATAATGATATTGTGCTGGAAGGCGGTTATATTTTCGGCAAACTGCCTTACCCGCTGATGACCGTACACCGCGCCAACCAGACCTATGCATACCAGCTGAACTCGTATAACCTGATGAACTTCCAGGAGTTTGTAAGTGATCATTTTATTGCGCTGAACCTGGACCATCACTTCAACGGGCTGTTCTTTAACCGCGTGCCCCTGTTGAAAAAACTGAAGCTGCGCGAGGTGGTATCAGCCAAGATATTGTATGGAGGTGTGAGGGATGAGAACAATCCTTATAAGGATCCGACCATGATACAATACCCCACAGTGGGCGGTATGCCTGCTACCTATGCGCTGAACAAAACACCGTATATAGAGGGCAGTGTGGGTGTGGCGAACATCTTCAAGCTGTTTCGTGTAGACCTGGTGAAGAGGTTCAATTACCTTGACCACCCCGGCGTATCATCGCTCGGCGTAAGGGCAAGGTTCAAATTTGAGTTTTAATTAAGTAATTTTGCCGATTGAAAAAAACGGACATGTCAGGCACCCCTTTCAGAACAAAATTGCAACACGGCATCTATCGTGTGATTGACCCGTTTGTAAAGCTCCTGATCAAATGCGGGCTAACGCCTAATGCCGTTACCACCATTGGCTTTTTACTGAACATAGGTGTAACAGTGATCTTCATACTGGGCGCGGAAGCGGGCCACAGGGGCGACCTGTCTTATGTAGGCTGGGCCGGTGCGCTGATATTGTTTGCGGGATTGTTCGACATGCTCGATGGCCAGGTGGCCAGGCTGGGGAATATGAGTTCTTCTTTTGGCGCCTTATATGATTCGGTGCTGGACAGGTACAGCGAGATGGTGATGTTTTTCGGCATTTGTTATTACCTCGTTGGGCACCACTATTTCTTCAGTTCCATTTTTGCTTTTATTGCACTCATCGGTTCCATGATGGTGAGTTATACAAGGGCGAGGGCAGAAGGATTGGGTATTGAATGCAAGGATGGATTGATGCAAAGACCTGAACGCGTAGTACTCATCGGCTTATCGGCAATTGCCTGCGGCATTACGGCGCATTATATTGGCGGAGACCATAAATGGTATGTGAAAGGAGTTAAATTTCATATACTCGAAACCATGTCGATCTTTACCCTGCCTATTGTTGTGATGGCGGCCCTTACCAATATAACGGCAGTGAAAAGACTGTTATCTGCCCGCAAAACACTCAATATGTGCGATGCAGGCAAGGGCATCGGTAAAAAAGCACTGATCGGTATTTCATTGGCGGTATTAACCGGTATGGGTTTTACAGTGAAGGAGTCAGGCGAAACAAAAAATACACCTGCGAAAAAAACGGTTGTTGCTGACCCCGGTGATAATTTCCCGGTGCCTTCGGGCAATGCCAACCAGCTGTTTTACCTGCAGCGTAATGCCAACGCCAATACCGTGGTATATGAACTGAAATATGAAGCGCCCGGCAGGCTGGATGAGGATGCGCCCATTCACCCTTTCTGGATACGTTATGCAGACGGTGGAGCAAAAAAAGAACTCAATTATATACAACGTGTGTTTGCTTATGGCGTAAAAGTGTGGCCCAAGAGTAATGACACATACGAGTTTGCATTTGTATCGTACAAGAAACAACGGTTCACACTGGCCAGGTCGCATAAAGATGGCAAATACCATGTATATGCCACCATCAACCAAAAACCGGCCATGCTTACCCGCGTGTTTATACAGGTGGAAGGAGGAACTTTCTGGTCGCCCAACGTTGTATATATGGAGAAGAAAGGAATAGACCCGGATACGGGTAAAGAGGTGATGGAGAGATTCAAACCCTGACCATGCCGGCAACACGAGAAACCAGATCGCTTTATACAACCCGGAGTATTTTATTTGCAGCAGCTGTATCGGCCGGTTACCTGCTGTTATCGCAACTGCTCATAGGCTATAAGCCCGACCAGTTATACCTGGTTATCTTCTTCAATAGCTTTTATTTTATCTCACGTACCACCCGCAGGTTCATCACCGGGCTTTCTGTGTTTATTGTGTATTGGATCATATTTGATTATATGAAGGCCTTTCCCAATTACCATTATCAAACGGTTCATATAGCAGACCTGTACCAGGCCGAGAAAAATGTATGGGGGATATCCGATCACGGCGCAATACTTACGCCGAATGAATACTGGGCTGTGCACGGCAACACATTCCTGGATGTGATCACAGGTATTTTTTATTTATGCTGGGTACCTGTGCCGCTGGCTTTTGCAGTGTACCTGTTCTTCAGGAACCGTATGGGTTTCCTGCAGTTTTCCCTCACCTTTTTCCTGGTGAATATGATCGGGTTTGCCATCTATTATATTTATCCTGCCGCCCCGCCATGGTATGTGCAGCAGCATGGATTCGATTTTATTGCTAACACTCCCGGCAATACAGGCGGACTGGAAAAATTTGATCTGTTCTTCGGAACGGGAATTTTTCAATCGCTCTACAGCAAAAGCTCCAATGTATTTGCTGCCATGCCTTCGCTGCACGCCTCTTATCCAGTTATTGTGCTGTACTACGGGATCAAATACAGGGCAAAATGGTTTAACCTGCTGTTTGCCGTTATTATGCTGGGCATATGGTTTGCCGCTGTGTATAACAGCCATCATTATGTGTTCGATGTACTGGCGGGT
>DASVLZ010000306.1:0-4003 GCA_036384615.1 Sediminibacterium sp. | reverse complement strand
TGAGTACGTAAAGAATGGCGGCAACCTGATCTCGCAGTATGTAAAAAGCAATAATATCGGTTCCCAACGCATCAGAATCGGGCCTTACCCGTTCTCGGTGAGTACGGGTTCAAGAGTAACGGAAGAAAATGCCGAAGTACATTTCCTGCTGCCGCAGCACCCGGTGCTGAATTATCCCAACAAGATCACCCAGGCAGATTTTGAAGGATGGATACAGGAACGCAGTACCTACCAGGCCGACCAGCGCGATGCCGCCTATGAAGCGCCTCTTGGTATGAGCGATACAGGAGAACGAGAGGGAAGCGGCAGCCTGATCACAGCAAAATACGGCAAAGGAAGGTTCACGTATGTAAGCCTGGTACTGTTCAGGCAACTGCCTGCGGGTGTACCCGGGGCATACCGGTTGCTGGCCAATATCATCGCATTGTCAAAAGCAAAATGATCGTATGCAGGGAAGAAGAAGGGTAAGCGTGTTAACCATATTGCTGATAGCACTCGGCATTGGGTTCCTGTTGAAGAATGTACGGCTGGGGCTTATTATCGGTCTTGGCCTGGGACTTATCGCCGGCGGATTGATCAGTGGTAAAAAGTAACACAGATATGTTTAATAACCAGGAAAACGATAAGGAAACATCCTACTGGAAACGCTGGTACATACTGGTGATAGGTATGCTGTTGCTGCTGATCGTATTCTTTGCCTGGTTTACCCATTATTTTGCATGAGCCGTTTAGACTGGATCATACTTGCCGTTACCCTGCTGGCCATCATCGCATATGGCCTCTATAAAAGCCGCACGGAAAAGAACCTCGAAGGGTATTTCCTGAGCAACCGCAGTATGCCCTGGTACATTGTATTACTGAGCGTAATGGGTACACAGGCAAGCGCCATCACATTTTTGTCGGCACCGGGACAGGCATTTACAGACGGAATGCGGTTTGTTCAGTATTACTTCGGGCTGCCCATAGCCATGGTGGTGATCTGTATCACTTTCGTTCCGCTGTTCAGCAAAATGAAAGTGATCTCGGCCTATGAATTCCTTGAGCAGCGGTTCGATCTGAAAACCCGCACATTCACTTCTTTTCTTTTCCTGCTGTCGAGGGGATTATCAACAGGTATCAGCATTTATGCACCATCCATCATTCTTTCATCATTGCTGGGATGGGATATTTTCTGGACCAATATCATGATGGGGGGATTACTGATCATTTACACAGTAAGCGGGGGCGCCAAAGCAGTAGCTTATACACAACAGTTGCAACTGGTCATCATATTCTCCGGCCTCTTTATTGCCGGGTACCTGATCGTGCATTTCCTGCCTGAAGGAATAGGTTTTACAGACGCCCTGAAAGTAAGCGGCGCTTCCGGGAAACTGAATGTGATCACCACGGGTATTACGGAGAAAGGGTTTGACTGGAAAGACAAGTACAATATCATCAGCGGCGTGATCGGCGGTTTCTTCCTGGCCTTATCTTATTTCGGCACCGACCAGTCGCAGGTGGGCCGTTACCTTACCGCCAAAAGCACTAAGGAAAGCAGGATAGGCCTGCTGATGAATGGCCTTGTTAAAGTACCCATGCAGTTCCTGATCCTGCTCATAGGGGCATTGCTGTTTACTTTTTACCAGTTCAACAAAGCGCCTGTGTTTTTCAATAATGCGGTAAAGGAAAAAGCGATGGCAACACCGTACCGTGATTCACTGCAGTTGCTGGAAAACACATTCAGCATGCAACAGCAGCACCAGCAGGCCATCGCCAGAAAATATGCTGCAGGAGAGAGCAACCTGTATAAAGACAGCCTTGCGCAGGGAGCCCAAGCCATCTCTGCTACACAGGAAACCTACCGGTCGGTATTGAAGAAAGCGTTACCGCAGGCGGATACCAGCGACACCAATTATGTATTCCTCCGGTTCGTAGTGGACTTTTTACCGAAAGGACTGGTGGGTTTATTGATAGCCATTATTTTCCTTGCAGCATGGGGTTCCATCGCCGCAGCCCTCAATTCACTGGCCTCCTGTACCGTGATCGATTTTCACCTGCGCCTGGGTAAAAAATCCCACCAGCTGACACCCGATGAACAGCATGCGAAGGAATACAGGATATCCAGGTACTATACATTCGCCTGGGGTGTGTTCTGTGTGGTTACTGCAGAATTTGCCACCGGCATGGGCAGTCTTATCGAAGCCGTGAATGTATTGGGCTCGCTGTTCTACGGTGTGATCCTCGGCATCTTCCTCGTGGCATTCTACCTGAAACGTATCGGTGGCACTGCTGTATTTATTGCCGGTATTCTCGGAGAAGTAACCGTCTTTATCTTTTTCCTTCTCGATAAGAACGGAATAATAGGCCTCGGCTTCCTGTGGCTGAATGTGGTAGGCGCAGTAGCGGTGATCGTGATCAGTATACTGATGCAGGTATTGTTGAAAACAGCAAAGAACAGGTAACTTTCTGTTGTAAACGGGTATAATTATTGGTTCTTCGTATTTTGCTCCTATGGCAGTAACATACCCAATAGTTCCATGGGCAGCAGGCGCTGCTGTTTACGAGGTAAACATACGCCAGTATACACCGGAAGGCAGTTTTGCTTCTTTCAGCAAACACCTGCCACGCCTGAAACAGATGGGAGTGGAGATACTCTGGCTCATGCCCGTTACATCCATCAGCATTAAGGAGCGCCAGGGAAACTTGGGCAGCTATTATGCCTGCAGCAGCTATACAGATGTTAACAGCGAATTTGGTTCCATGCAGGACCTCCGGGCATTGATCAGTGAAGCGCATGCACTGGGTATGAAGCTGATCATAGACTGGGTAGCCAACCATACGGGATGGGACCATGAATGGACAAAACAGCACCCCGACTGGTACCTGAAAGACGCAGAAGGAAATTTTACCGAAGAACACGGCTGGCACGATGTGATAGACCTGGATTATTCCGTTCAGGAAATGCGCCGTGCAATGATCAGCGCCATGCAATTCTGGATACAGTCCTGTGATATAGACGGCTTCCGCTGCGATATGGCGCACCTGGTGCCGCTCGATTTCTGGATGGAGGCAAGGACCGCATGTGATGCCATCAAACCCCTGTTCTGGCTGGGAGAATGCGAAGCGCCATCCTATTATGATGTGTTCGATGCCACCTACAGCTGGCAATGGATGCATGCTACAGAAGCCTACACAAAAAGCAACAGCTCACTGGAAGAGGTACGCAATGTGCTCCACGCATATTCACAGATCCCATCAGGTACTATGAAACTGCTGTTCACTTCCAACCACGATGAGAACAGCTGGAATGGCACGGAATATGAGAAATATGGTATTGCCGCCCTTCCCTGGGCCGTATTCACCCATACCTGGCAGGGCATGCCCCTGATCTACAGCGGGCAGGAAAGTCCCAGTAAAAAACGCCTGAAATTCTTTGAGAAAGACCTGATAGAATGGCAGCAACCATTACAACTCGAGGGTTTTTACAGTGCCCTGCAGTATCTCAGGAAGACCCCGGCCATACGTTCCGGCGAAACGTTTATCCTTCCCTCCGAAAACAATAACCGCCTCCTGGCATATCTCCGGCGGAAAGAAGATGATGTGGTGCTGGTATTGCTGAACGTATCGAAAGACAGCCGCATCAGTATCCAGGTATCACACTCCTGGCTGCAAGGCTCCTTCCGCAACCTCTTCTCCGGCCTCACATTTCATTTCACCGGCAACGAAACATTCGAACTGCAGGCCGGCGAATATTTCGTTTACCATAATGAATGCAGAAGGTAGAGGGCAAATTGCAGATTGGGGATTGATTGGGGATTGCAGGCGATACACCAGGATGAAAAATGATTTCATTCCCAATCTGCCATCTGCAATCCCCAATCAATTCCCAATCTGCCATTTGCAATCTGCCTTCTGCAATTATTCCACATCACTCAGATCCAGCGGATATGGATACGTGTTCTCGTACCCGGGATAGATACCTTCTATCTTGATCCTGCGGCCTTTGTATTGTGTATGCAACTTG
>DASVLZ010000305.1:0-3133 GCA_036384615.1 Sediminibacterium sp. | reverse complement strand
TATTACGATCAAAGGCTGACACTTACATTGGTTCCCTTCTTCTCTGCAGCAGCGGCTTTTGCGGCTGACTGCCTGCCGGCTTCCAGCAGGAAAGTCAGTTCCAGCAAGGGATCGATGATCGTTATAGCATGATACTGCCTGCTGAAGCCGAACATACCGTGCAGGTCTGTACAGCCCAGCACCAGGGAGCCGCAATCATACGCCTGCGCATAACCGGCTATCCTGTTTTTATAATAGGCCGGATCAGCGCCGGATTTTATCTCCATAATAATGGCATGTATCTCTTCGCGATGGTCTTCCTGCGGAAATACAAAACCGAAATTGTAGAACAGCCTGTTCACATATGTGCCTTTAGTGGCTACCAGCAATGTTTTGCGCGTATTATGTTTCATCATACGGCCGATGATGCTGATAAGGTTGATCTTTTCAATACCGCTTCGTATATGCAGCTGATCCATATAGGGATGAAGCGTGAAGCAGAGGAATAAGATATGGGATATACCGGCCGGGTTTGTTCTTTCAATCGCTTCATTCACTTTACTGATCACATCCGGCATGCGGTCGTTGAGAATGCTTTCGGTACGGTCGGGTATGGAAGGCTCATTCACGAGTACAAACGGCAGTAGGTTCTGTTCTTTTTTGGTGGAGCGGGGTATGCCTGTGAGTGTCCTGATAAAATTGCCTGTAGAATAAGTGCCCATGCCACCTATCACTCCCACACGCTGTACAGGTATCTTCCACTCGGGGGCAACGATCACTTTAGAGAACAGAAGCGTGTGTACGCCTTCCCCCCTGTCGTTATACAGTGTATCGAAATGGATGAATCCCTGCAATGAAAAGAAACGAAGCATCACAAGATTAGTGCTCCATGTTCTTGCCACTACCCTGGTTTCTCCTTTGGCAACCGCCATCTCAATACCCTTGTTCACCATCTTTTGCGGAAGGCCTTTACCCTGGTATTCCTGGTCAATGGCTATGTATTGAAAGTAAGTACTCCATTCGGGATGGTTGAAGCCAAAACCCATTACACCCACCAGCTTTCCGCTGATATAGCAAAGCAATAGCCTGCCGTCCATAGAGAAGAGACTGCTTATATAACCACTCACTCCTCCCCTGGTAGAGAGTGGCGGAAAGAACTTATCATCATGCCGCTGAAAATGTTCCATCACTTCCGGCATGATCTGTTCCGGGGAATCGATAACAGAGAATTCTGGTTGCATATAACGACTATCTAAAACAAAACATTCCTTGTATTATTTCATTCACAACACACTTCATATCGCGAACAACATGGCCAGGCCAATGGTATCCAGCTTTACCTCTTTTCCTTTAAACACCACATCCGCCAGATGCCTGTCGCCAGCACTACCCGTACTGTAATGATGGTATAACGATACATAAGACGGCTCTATCACTGTGTTCAGGCTTTCCTCGACCCCATCTTCTGTTTGCTCATTCCTGTTTTCTGCAAGGCCTTCTGCAGAGCAATGGCGCAGGTTGTTCCAGTTGCTGTTCTCAAATGCGCGCAGCCATTGTTTATCACCTGTAAGCTCACCGTAGGTTTGCATTGCCAGTTGTTTGGCGTAAGGGTTAATGAGCTTTACATCCATCATAGACACATCTTTCAACCGCTCTGCCACCGGCAGTTCGTACATAAAGAACAATGAGCCGAGTTTATTCCGTTTTGCCTGGAAGGGCAGCGGTTCGAATACGGGCAGCACATACTCTTTTGTGCCGGGTTTGAGGATATTGCTCAGCAGCTCCACCGCAAAATGCTGGTGCTCTTCAGACGAATCATGCTGGTTGATCACCGACTGTATCACAGAGATGGCATCTGCATCATAGATCAGTTTCAGGAGTTCGAGCAGGATGTTTTTCTGCCGGGCCAGTATTACCTGCAGCTGGTTGGGCAGCCTGCGGTCTTCCAGTGCTGCAAGATCATCTATTGCCGACTCCAGCTGAATGGCTTCCCTGGCACAATCCTGCACGAGGCTGATAAAGTAAAATGATTCCGACTGCATACCGCTATGCAGCTGTTTGTTAAACATGCGTACCAGCAGCAATCGCTGTACCTGGTTCGACAACTGGTACACTTCCTTGAAAAACCGGGATTGTTCCAGCGCTGGCAGGAACCCGAAGAACCAGATGATCGCTATACGACTGAAGAAATGGTCGTTGTTGAAATATATCCTTACAATTCTTTTATAAAACATTTCAGGATCGCTGTCCTGCTCCTGTATATAATCTTTCAGGGCGGGGTTGTAATGCAGGATAACAGATAGCAGCTGCGCCCGATCAGAAGTATTGATCGAATATACTTCGCCGGTGGCAGACCAGTTGCCCGATGCTTTCATCGTCATCAGCCATTTTTCAACCGACAGGCTTTCCTTCTCCAGTGTATCTGCAGAAGGTTTATGGTGAAAGAGAAAGCTGTTGATCTTTTGTTTGTAGCGTGCAAATACTTCCATGGATACCAGCATCCATCCCACATATACCACCAGGCATACTATGGTAACCAGGTTCAGCAGTTTTAATGTGTTGCCGGGAGAAGACGCATAGGCAAGGGATATAAGCATCAGCAACCCGCCGGCTGCAATGGTGGCTACCTGGCTGAAGATGCCTTCTATACTGGTTTGCAGTTGTGCCCTCTCTGCCGGCTCTGTTACCTGGTAGATCACTTTCATGGATGGCGTGGTAATGCCCTTCCTGATCACGCGTTCATTGAATTTATTGATGATCAGGAAAAACAGCAGGAACAGCGGGTCTGTACCCAGCAGCGATGAGCCAATAGCAAATGCAGAGAATAATATCAGCAGGCAGGGCAGCAACAGCAGCGATACACGCATACCGTATTTGCTCTGTATGGCGCGGGAAAGGAAAGAGAACAGCAGTTCCCCGCTCTTGATCACACTGAAGATTACCGCCACTATGCTGGCGGTCTCTATTTCCGTTTGTACGGAAAAATATTTTACTGCGATCAGGTACCCGTAATCGGCCAGGTAAATAGCCAGTACAGAGAAGAAAGTAAAGAGCATGATGGCCGTAAAAAATTTTTCCTTCCGGAAAAAAGAAAGGTCAAACCTTGCCTTCTTCTTCTGCGCCCTTACCACATGCGATAGCTTTTCTTTGTTAT
>DASVLZ010000304.1:0-7099 GCA_036384615.1 Sediminibacterium sp. | reverse complement strand
GCAGCTATGAATTTCAGGCCTTCTTTTTCTTCGATTTCCTTCACGATCAGCCTGGCAAAATCGAGGTAGCGGTTGTCATGCGTGGTCTTGTACAGTTCTACTACGGGGTCCAGCACAACTGTGGCGGAATAGCCATAGCGTGTACCATAGTCAGTAATATTGGCTGTGCCGTTACCGAATGTGCGCAGCAGCAGTTCCCCGATCTTTTTGGCAGATGCGAGGTATTTTTCATCGGGCACCTGCTGGTGCACTTCCAGCAGCCCCAATACCATGCAGGCCAGGCTCCAGGTATCCCATGATTTTTTATGCAGTTTGGAGGCTGCATTGGTAATGCGCAGGGCAGGGGAGTAGGAACCCATATAACCATCCGCTTCCTGGTTGGCCACGAGGTAATCGGCTGTTTTCAGCAGCAATTGTTTCAGGGTATCATCGCCTGTTCTGGCAACGGCAAGCGCGGTGGTGTACAACCATTTGCCCGCATGTTCGCCATACCAGTCGGTTGTTTTGTTCTGGTTCCTCGCTTCCGTGCTGAACATGGTGATCAGTGTGCCGTTATTCCACTGCGGCAATGCACGCAGGCGGCCGTTCTCGCTCAGCCGGATGGAATTTCCCAGCAATCCTTTTACAGATACCTGTGCAGCGCCGGGAAAAAGATCGGAGATGCCATCGCCAGGCCCATTGCCTGAGCCTGCGCGGCCGGGGCCAGGTAATGTAAACAGGATGGTTGCGGCTAACAGGTATTTTTTCAGTGGGGGAGTCTGCATAATCTTTCTGGTTATCATGAGTCAATTCAGCAACATATCATTTGATGGCAAGCGCTTTCCAATATGCATTACCGGATGCCCTGCCGGTAACCAGCACACGCTGGTAAATGCGTATGGCTGCCCTGCTGTGTTGAAAAGGGGTGAGGTCTATATTCACTATTTGCCAGGTACGGCCATGTGCGGATCCTTCCATCAGTTTATCAAACACCTTGCGGTTGTTGACATATACAACACATTGCCACACGCGCATGGAGTCCACGCCTGCCTGGAAGGAAAGTGTTTTTTCGGTACCCAGCTGCAGTGTGCGTGAAAGCATCAGCGCTTTTACTTCATCGCGGGGGTAAGTGGCCAGTACCTCACCATCCAGGTAAGTGATGCCGCGTATGCCCTGCATGCCGCCGCCGGCACCGCCAAAGCCCGCGCGTTCCAGTTTCCAGTCGGGGTTCCAGTACCGGGTAAGGTCGGAAAGGGAAAACAGTTCTGCCGGTTGTGTAGCCACTGTTTCTTCCGTTAACAGCATTCCTTTATCAGAAACAGTAATGCCTTTTGTTTTGATGATCTGCTCGCCCAGCGCTGCTGTTCTTTCAGCTAAAGCAGTAATGCTTTCATCTACTGCCGGCGTCAGCATCACTTTGCCGAGTTTATTGCCGGTGATCCTGTTGCCCAGTTGCGATACTGCTTTTGCGGGCAGGGCTTTCATGCCGTGCATGGCTGCCACTACTGCGCCTGCATTGGCTGCATTGCAGTCTGCATCTGTAAAATCGGCTGCGCCGAATGCAAGGTTAATGGTGCGCAGGAAATCCCCTTTCCCATACCATACACATGCCGCCACAATGCCTCCGTTGGCTACGGCATTATTGGTGGCGGGATATTCGATATGCCAGGTATCTTCCACTGCATCCAATACTTCCTGTACCGGTTTGCCTGCATCCGCCATCTGTATCACCATATCCAGGCATTTGCGGTAGGGTGAGGTGGGATGAATGAGTTGTGCGGCCTTGCGCACAATATTGCGGGTATCTGTTTCGGTGAACCCGAGGCTCACCATGCCCGCTATGAATACACCGCCATCCGAGCCTTCTGCATAACCGTTGATATGGGTATATTCCCTGGCCATCCTGCCTGCCTCATTGGGCAGGCCAGGGGCCAGGGCCCCATACAACTCTGCTGAAAACTGGGGTCCGATGCTATGCCAGAGTTTGTTGTACCGCGGATGCCCGCAGTCGGGTGGTAATATGCCCTTTGCCATCAGCAGCCTTGCCTGCTCGCTGGAGCCCCAGCTGCCGGCGGCATTCTCCATCCACTGCCTGCCCAGCTGCTGCACGCTCATTTGTATACCGTATTTTTCAAAAGCCCTTACCGCCACCATTTCATAATACCAGTCATCATCCACAGGTGCATGCTGAATAGTATCATGCAGCCGGTCTATCCATTCCGTGGAAGCCACTTTGTGCTCAAAGGGCCATCCCATCATGGCGCCGAGTATCTGTGCGGTCCAGATGGCCTGCACACGGTCGCGGTAGGTCTCTTTCGATAACAGCGTGGCTCTTTCCTGCGCATATACATGCGTCATCAGCAGCATGGCTGGTACCATTGCCCATATGGCGATATGTTTGCGCATTATCTGCATGTAATGCATTATTTGCCGGCATAGATAATCAGTCCTATGCCTATGAGGAAGAAAATAAACATGGCAGTGATCAGCGAGTTGGTGCGTGATTCCGATCCTTTGAATTCTTTCCAGATAAATACGCCCCATAATGCCGCCACCAGGGTAGCGCCCTGACCAAGCCCGTAGGAGATGGCTGGCCCCGCTTTACCCGCTGCTATCAGGTTGAATGAATTGCCGAGCCCCCAGATCAACCCGCCCAGTATGCCCACGAAATGCGTACCGGCCTTCCCTTTAAAATAATCCGCATAGCTCACGGGTGAGCCTTCAAACGGGCGCTTCATCAGCAGCGTGTTGAACAGGAAATTACTGAGCAGTATGCCGCAGGAGAAAATAAAGACAGCGGTATAAGGTGTCATCTTTCCTGCTGAGGGACTTACAAAATTCTCCACATCCATAGATGCGGCAATAAAGCGGTAGAAGAACGACATCAGCACACCTGCCACTACCGACAGGATAATGCCTTTTGATGAAACGGCATTGCCTCCGGCGGATTTCCGTTTATAAGCGATGGCATTCAGTATAATGGCCAGCATTACGAGTGCAACACCTGAGAACAGCAGTAAAGGATCGCCTTTTTCTGCGCCCAGGTAATTCACGAATACGCCCAGTATCAGCGCAATGCCTATGCCTACCGGGAACGCTACGGCCATACCTGCAATGGCAATGGCGGCAGAGAACAATATATTGGCTGCATTAAAAATCACACCGCCCAGCAATGCCTTGCCTATATTGCGGCTGTCGGCCTGTGCAAGATCATCTGTAAAGCTGCGGCCCTGTTCGCCCATGCTCCCGAGGGTAAGGGCAGAGATAACGGAGAAAAGGAGTATGCCTATCACATAATCCCAGTAAAACAGTTCAAAGCGCCAGCTCTTGCTGGCCAGTTTCTGCGTATTAGCCCAGGAGCCCCAGCACAGCATGGTAATAATGCAGAAGAATATGGCTTGTGAATAACTCTCAACTATGAACATGGTGATCTGTTTGAGTGGTGATGGATGGTTGTTTTGCTATCGGATCACTTGCCGGATTTTTTATCGTAAGGCGAGTCTTCCTCTCCTTTGATATTGGTGCCGGGCCATTTCAGACCGTCTTTGTAGATGGGATTGGGGCCGGGCATGACTGCACCCACTTCCTTTCTCCATTTGTGCAGCATATCCCGCAGCTCGTTCACCTTTGCAGGTTCTGCAGAAGCAAGGTCATGCTGTTCAGACGGGTCCTGCCTGATATTATAGAGCTGCACCACATTATTCTCGTAATACTCTATCAGTTTATAATCGCCATAACGTACAGCGCCGCCGGGGCTTTGTCCGCCATGGTTGCTGTAGTGCGGGAAATGCCAGAACAGGGGTTTCTGTTTCAGCTGTGCGGTTCCTGCATTATCTCCTTTGAGTATCGGCACCAGGCTCTGTCCGTCTATACCATTGTTGCCGCGCGGCTTCGGATCTATTCCCACCATATCCAATATGGTAGCATAGAAATCCGTGCTGATCACGGGCACATCGGAGCTTATGCCATGCTGTCCATTCTTTGGCCAGTAGATCAGCAGGGGCTCGCGTATACCCCCTTCATACATCCATCCCTTACCGCCGCGCAGCGGCAGGTTGGAAGTAGAGAATGCTTTATCCAGTTCCAGCGGACTCACACGCCTGGCAGGGTTGCCGAAATTGGCGGCAGACATTCCTCCGTTATCAGAGAAGAAGATCACAATGGTATTATCATCCAGTCCCAGTTCTTTCAGCTTCGCCATCACACGGCCAAAACTTTCATCCATGGATTCCACCATGGCTGCAAACTGCACATTATCCTGGCGTTGTTTGATCTTTACTGTCCTGTCGGGGAATACCAGGTATCCCTGGTGCGTGTTATCCTGCGCATTGCCCTGCACTGCATTACCATCATCAGGGTTGCCTTCGAGAACAAAAGGAGCCTGCGTGGCTTTTCCCAGCTTGTTCTTTTTCTTTTCATATTTCACCACCAGGTCGCCGCGGCCCTGCAGGGGGTCGTGTACGGCATAGTGCGCGAGGTAGAGGAAGAAGGGATGGTCTTTATTCTGTTCCACCCATTTCAATGCTTCGGTAGTAAGCCTGTCTGTAAGGTATTCGCCTTTCGGGCCGCCTTCCAGTCCCTTCATATCAAAGGGAGAAAAATAAGTACCGTTGGGCCATCCCTTGTTGTAATCGGGCACATGCACATCAAAGCCCTGGCGCATGGTAGAAGCGGAATCTTCTCCCAGGTGCCATTTACCGTAGATGGCTGTGCGGTAGCCGTTTTCCTTCAGCACCTGCGGTAATGGTTTTGCATTGTAGGGAAGATGCTGTACCGATGTTACCGTTTTCAGTTTCTGGAACGGAAAATTTTTGCGGCCGGGCAGCCAGTCGGTAAGGCCCAGCCTGGCAGGATATTGTCCGCTCAGTATGCTGGCACGTGTAGGCGAGCATACATGGCAGGCTGCATAAGCCTGGTCGAAACGCACACCTACTTTCGAGAAAGAATCGATATTGGGTGTTTCATAAAAACTGCTTCCTTCAAAACCGAGGTCTGTCCACCCCAGGTCATCCACCAGGAAGAACACCACATTCATCTTCCGGTTTTTATTGCCGGAACTGGTCTTCTGTGCACCTGCATCGTATATACATGACAACAGCAGGCAGGCACAGAGCAATTGTTGGAGGTTTCTTTTCATGTGTTGTTTTTTTACCACCCCGGGTTCTGTGTGAGGTGTGAGTTGAGTTCTATTTCTTTCTGCGGTATGGGCCAGAGATAATTGCGGTCATCCCATGTCTGTGTCCATCCCGGTACTTCCACGGTCTGAATCACACCGTTGCTGTCTTTATAGCTGAGTCCGTATACTTTGCCCGGCATCACTGTGGCGGCAGTTTTCCAGCGGCGGATATCGAAATAGCGCAATGCCTCGAAAGCGAGTTCCACTTCGCGTTCATGGCGTACGATCTCGCGCAGCTGTGCCTGGTTTTTGCCTGTGGTAATAGCGGGCATGTTCACGTCGCTGCGCTGTCTTACCTTGTTGATGGCATCGTATACTGTGGCATCTATTTTATTCTGTTCTATCATAGCTTCTGCATAGGTAAGCAGTATTTCCGCATACCGCATCAGTATGATGTTGATGCCGCAGTTGCCTGGCTTGGAGAGGTCTTCCGTGTTCACATATTTCTTGATGTTGAATCCTGTGGGCGATACTACAAAGGAAGAACCCACTGCATCACCTGTAGTGCTGCTGGGCAATGAATTGAAGGTTTTGCCATTCGGCAGGATATCACCCGGTACAAATACAGAGTAGGAGAGCCTGGGATCGCGGTTGGCATAAGGGTTGGCCGGATCGTATCCGCTGCCTGCATCTGTGATGGCCATGCCATTCTTCATATCATATGCATCCACGATCCTGCGTGTTGGTACCCATTTGCTGTTGGCATTCGTGCTGCGCGGTGCAAAAGCCTGGAAGATATTGTTGGAATATACATCCTGTATGAACTGGATGTCCAGTATCACTTCCGCATTATTCTCTGCGGCATAGCTGAAGAGTGTTTTGTAGGTGGGGTACAGTGAGTATGTTTTGGAAGATATCACCTGGTCAGCAGCATCTGCGGCATCGGCATAGCGGCCTGCATACAGCATGGCGCGGGCTTTGAGGCCCAGTGCTGCACCTTTGGTCATACGGCCTTTATCGGTCTGTTTCACTGGCAACAGGCCTGCGGCAGCCGTTAATTCGGCTGCCACAGAATCCCATACCTGCGCCACGGGGGTTCTTGTCAGTTGCTGGCTTTGCTGCAGGGTCAGTTCACTCGTTACATACGGCACATCACCCCAGAGCGATGCCAGCCGCAGGTAGAAGTAGGCGCGCAACGCCCTCACCTCACCTTTAAGCCTGTTGATGAGTGCGGTGTTGGAAGTCTGCACCTGGTCTACATGCGACATAAAAGAATTGGCGGCGCGTATACCGGCGTAGAGGTTGTTCCAGTCGCCGGTTATACGGCTGTTGAGCGCATTGTGCTGCCCCTGTGCAATAGAAGCTTCCACAGGGCCGGTGGGGTTGGTGAACACGATGTCCGACATACAATCCCATCCGATGAAATGCTCGGCGCCTTCAGCCATATACGTATACACCGCATTTGCCGCCAGCGTGGCGTCGTTGTCGGTTTTCCAGAATATCTCTGTGGAGATACGGTCGTTGGGTACCGTATCCAGCAGGTCCTTGTTACAGGCCTGCAGTAACAAAGCCCCGCCGATGAATGTTATGATATAGGTAAGCTGCTTCATAATATCGTTTTTTAAGATGATCAGTGACCGTTTATCAGAATGAAAGATTAAGACCTACTGTGAACATGGATACCTGCGGGTAGTAGTTCTGTACGCCCGACATGGATTCAGGATCGAGGTGCCACCTGTTCAGTTTGGAGAACGTGATCAGGTTGGTGCCGGATACATATACGGTAGCCTGGCTGATGGTAAAGCGTTTCATCCATGCTGCCGGTAAAGTGTACAGCAACTGTATGTTCTTGAATCGCAGGTAAGAGCCATCCAGTACCAGGCGATCGTTATTGGTCTGGTTGCGCAGGTCCTGTTTGGTAGGCCTTGCAAACTCGGCATTGGGGTTGTCAGGTGTCCAGTAATTATTGGTGTAGATATCCGGTACCATACCTTCATAGTTACC
>DASVLZ010000303.1:0-3409 GCA_036384615.1 Sediminibacterium sp. | reverse complement strand
AAAGCAGGATAGCCTGTTACTTTCAAATACTCTGACATAGGGATACTGGTTGCACTTATTGTACCCATTGCCGCTCCGTTGGATGCAGTGTTACTCCTGCCAGGTGCCAGTGTACCACTGAACGTGCCGCCTGTAATGGTACCGGAAACCTTTATATTATTTACAGCCATGCCATTTAACGATGACGGGGTTGACTGATAGCCTGACACAACAATCCCGTTAATAGTTTGCGGTAATAGCTTTCCTTCCACTACTTTTTCAGTCCTGGCTTTGCGTAACAGTGTACCGCTTTTACTGGTGATCTCCACCACACCGTTCCTTGCTGCTATCCCATATTTCCCGATGGCATCGCTCCCTTTGAGTACACTAACACTGGCAATATCAGTCACATCCAGGGTCCTGAGGTCATCCTCGCATTTCTCGCCATCCACATATATCAGCGGTTCTGTATTATACATACTAAGCGAATCAAGGGGAGCATCTGTTACACTAAAGCTGTGCAGTCCCTGCAAGGTGCCTGCCACAAGGGTTCCCCTGATCTGTACCGGCGCAGCGGTATTCCGGTTCCTTTTGGTGGTGATCTTTAAAACACCATTCGCCCCATCCTTCCCATACAGGGCTTCGCCCGCGCCATCTTTTATCACATTGATCGATTCAATATCGGAAGGGTCAATTTTCTGCAAGGCATCATAATTGATCTTTTCTCCATCAAGTATGATCAATACATCTTTCAGGTTCTTCTTTCTGATCAGCGTATCCAATAACACCGGTCCGTTATTTCCATTGTTTTGCAGGATAAGTTCCTGTGGGTTATTGGCTATACCCGTTTCCGCCGTAACATCCGAAGCAGATGCAGCAGTGTTCATCACATCTTCCATAACAGTGGCTACAGATAAAGTAGGATACCTGTCTTTATTCCTGAATGCAAACAGCACTACCACCATGCCGAGCAGCGGCAACACCACCAGCCGGCGTATATAGCTGAACCTCGGGTTTGCATTATTGGTAAGCATCAGCAGCCTGCGCCTGATGGGTGAAAAAAAGAAAGGATTGGCCAATGCAAACTGTTGTTTGGGATATACGGTTGTAAGCAGCATATTGGCCAGTGCAGAGGTATCTCCATCGCCCACCGCACTTTTATCGGCGATGAACTCATGGATCATTTCCATTTCTTTTTTAATGAACCAGAAGAAAGGATTGAACCATCCTGCCGCGAGTACTACCTGCATGAATACTTTATCTATCGAATGCCGCTGTTTTACATGCGTAAGCTCATGCTGTAATATCTGCCTGCCGGCTTCACTGCGGATATCTATCTCATCGTTCCAGAAAATATAGCGGAAAAACGAGAATGGCGTTCCCTTGGCCTGTGTGAGTATGAGGTATACATCTCCTACATTCCTGCAGGAATGTTTCCGCAACAGGCCATACAGCCTGAGCATGGCGCGCACCATCATTACGAGGAAGAAAATGGAAACGGTTATATACAGTCCGCCTGCGATAAGATCATTGCTCCATTCAAACCTTCCTTTTCCAACGCTCTCTTCTATAGCGCTGTTATTGTCTGCCAGCACGGCAAGCAGCTGCATCATCTGCGCGTTATCCGGTTCGGGATGACTCCACTGTATCTTGATCAGCGGTACAACCCAGGCAAGTACGGTAATGGCGAGCAGATAAAAACGGTTATACTGGTGAAAGCGTTTGTTGCGCAATACCAGCCAGTAGTATCCGAACATGATACCACTGCATACCATCACTTGCAGGAAATAATAGGCAATCGTTAACATGCGAAGATTATTTTTTGGTTTGTTTGATCTGCTGCAATAACATCTCCAGCTCTTTCACAGAGATGTCTTTCTGTTTTACCATAAAAGAAACTGCATCACTGAACGAACCCTCAAAATACCCATCCACCAGTGTGCGTATGCTGCGCGAAGAATATTCTTCTTTAGATACCGCGGGATAATACTGGTGCACCCTGCCTATAGGTGTAATACCTACAAATCCTTTGTCGGCAAGGATCTTAATGATGGTAGCCACCGTATTGGAATGAGGCCTCGGTTCCGGCTGCGCCTCCACGATATCTTTCAGGAACGCCCTGTCGAGCTTCCATATCGTTTGCATGATCTGTTCCTCGGCCTTCGTTAATGGTTTCATGAGCATGTGTTTAGCATTCACTTCAAATATATAAACTAATTTTTTAGTTTTACAACTATTTTCTTAGTATTTCTTCCTGATGTGGAAAAATTCGCCTGCCCCGACTATTTTGCATCCCATGAGGTATTATATCATAGCCGGCGAAGCCAGCGGCGATCTTCACGGGAGCAACCTGGTGAGGGAATTGCGGCTGCTGGACGGGCAGGCGGATATCCGCTGCTGGGGCGGCGACCTGATGGAAGCTGCGGGTGGCACGCTGGTAAAGCATTACCGTGATCTTGCCTTTATGGGTTTTGCCGAAGTACTGCGTAACCTCCCCGCCATACTGCGCAATATCCGTTTCTGCAAGGAAGATATCCTTTCGTGGAAACCGGATGTGCTGGTGCTGATCGACTACCCCGGCTTTAACCTGCGCATTGCGGAGTGGGCAAAAAAACAAGGAATACGTACCGCATTCTATATTTCACCACAGGTATGGGCATGGAAAGAAAGCAGGGTAAAAAAAATGAAGACCTGTATCGACAAAATGATCTGCATCCTTCCCTTCGAAAAAGCATATTATAAAGACCGGTGGAACTGGGATGTGGAATACGCCGGCCACCCGCTGGTGGAAGTGATCGACAAAGCGAAGGCGCAGCAGGAAATACCTGCCAGCCTGCAAAGACTGCCGGCAAATAAACCCGTGATCGCGCTGCTGCCCGGAAGCCGCAGGCAGGAAATTTCCGTTAAGCTTCCCATCATGCTCAGCGTGGCGCCTTTATTCCCCGAATGCAGTTTTGTGGTTGCCCAGGCGCCCGGGCTGGAAGCTTCTTTTTATAAGCCTTTCCTGGAAGGAATGAGCAATGTGGCTACGGTGCATAACCAGACATATGCCCTGCTCAACATAGCCCGCGCAGCGCTGGTTACCAGCGGCACCGCCACACTCGAAACAGCCCTGTTTGATGTGCCCGAAGTGGTTTGCTATAAAGGCAATCCCATCAGCTACCAGATTGCCAAAAGGCTTATAAAGATCAAATTCATTTCACTCGTAAACCTGATCATGGATAAACCCGTGGTAACGGAACTGATCCAGGGCGACCTCACCACCGAAAACCTGCACCGTGAGTTATCCTCTCTATTGTACAACACAAAACGCACGCAGGCACTGCAGCAGGATTACCAGGCACTGAAACAACTGCTTTCCCGGGGCGGCGCAGCTTCAGCAAATGCGGCGAGGATGGTGTGGGAGGTTGCGAAGGGATCGTGAGTTACG
>DASVLZ010000302.1:0-4801 GCA_036384615.1 Sediminibacterium sp. | reverse complement strand
ATATTATTTTCCGCAGTATAAACTTCCTTCCAGGCTGATTACATTCATCGGTCCCATCAACAGCTATGGCAATATCATTACTACCGATGCGCTGGCGGTAGGATTGCAGTTGTATATGGGAAAGGACTACCCCCTTTACCGCACAGATATGAGCCAGGAGCTCTACCCGCAGTTCATCAGCCGAAGGTTTGAACCGGTCTACCTGCCGGTAAACTGTATGAAGAATATCGTTGATGATATGTTCCCCAATAAATCAGCCGGACCGCTGGTAGAGCAGATGGTGGAAGCAGGTAAACGGCAGTATGTACTCGACCGCCTTTTGCCCCGTACCGCGGATACACTGAAAACCGGTTATACGGCCAGGCAACTGGAGGGATGTTATGAGAATGAAAAGAATATCTGGAGCTTTTTTGTACAGAACAACCTCCTGTTCAGCGTAGACCCCAATATGACACGGGACTATATGAATGATGGCCCCAATACCCAGGCATTAGGCCCCGAATCGCCGGGAAACATAGGCATGTTTGTAGGCACACAGATCGTTACTAAATGGATGCGCCAGCACAAAGACCTGCCCCTGACCACACTGATGCAAACACCCGCGAAGAAAATATTCGAGGAAGCGAAATATAAACCGTGACACACCCCCTTTACTGCTATAAGGATACCATATAGATGGCTTATACGTATCATATAGATATCTTATAGATACCCTATAGATATCCTATAGATAACTTATAGATGTCATATACTAAATGGAAGATAATCAACTAATTCATCTTATTCGGCACGATCATGTCGAAAGATGGGATGTTGACAGAGAAGAGCTGGCGGTTGTTTTCATTCTGCATCTGGTAACAGCCATGCATTCGGCCCATTTCGGTGCGGAGGTTGCATCCGCTCACGTACTGGTAATGTTCGCCGGGTTGTAATACCGGCTGCACGCCCACCACGCCTTCTCCTTCCACCTCGCGGTGCTCGCCGTTGCTGTCGAAAATATACCACTGGCGGCGCAGCAGTTTAATGGTGAAATTATTATGGTTTTCGATGGTGATACGGTATGCAAACATATACTCGCCGTTGAGCGGGTTGCTGTAATCGGGCTGGTAAAATGTTTCCACGCTTATTTCAACACCTTCCGAGATTTTTGACACCATACCACTTTCATTTGCTCCCTAAAAATAAGGAATTGTGCGGCTGGTTGCTCAGTTAACGGGTAATAAGTTGACCGGCCAATATGCCGGTTGATTACTGGTGGAGGCTTGGGGGTAATGACGTAACTTTGCGGCACCTAAAGATGCTTTTATGATGACAAAAATTGCTGTAGCAAAAGGCGATGGTATTGGACCGGAGATCATGGCTGCCGTATTATCCATTTTTGATGCCGCGCATGTGCCGCTGGAATATGCATTCGTGGATATGGGGAAATGGGTTTTCGACAAAGGCTACAGCAATGGCATGACTCCCGAAGCGCAACAGGTCATAGAAGCCAACGGCATCCTGTTCAAGGGACCGATGGAAACGCCCAAAGGCAAAGGCGTGAAAAGTGTGAACGTAACCGCCCGGAAAACCTGGAACACCTATGCCAACAAACGCACTTTCCAGACCCTTCATGGCGTGGATACCGTATTCAGCAAGGCAGGCATTCCGATAGATATTACCATTGTGCGCGAGAATATTGAAGACACCTATGGCGGTATCGAACACATGCTTACACACGATGTGGCACTGAGCCGCAGGTTCATCACCAGACCCGGAAGTGCACAGGTGATACGGTATGCTTTTGAAATGGCGAGGAAGAAAGGCACGAGGAGGATCACCTGCGGGCACAAGGCCAATATCATGAAACTTACCGATGGCCTGTTCCTTGAAGTGTTTTACGAGATAGCCAGGGAATATCCCGAGCTGAAGGCCGATGATGTGATCGTTGATGACCTGTGTATGAAACTGGTAAGTCGCCCCGACCTGTTTGATGTGGTGGTACTTACCAACCTGCAGGGAGATATTGTGAGTGATCTCTGTGCCGGGCTGGTAGGCGGACTGGGATTTGCACCTTCTGCGAATATCGGGGACCATATATCCATTTTCGAAGCCGTGCATGGAACGGCGCCGGATATTGCAGGAAGAAATATCGCCAACCCCACGGCCCTGCTGCTCAGCGGCTTTGCCATGCTGCGACACCTGGGATTGATGGAAGCGGCTGCCATGATGGAGAATGCGCTGCTGTACACGCTGGAAAGCGGGGTACACACAGGCGATTTTGGCGACAAAGGCACGCCATCCCTCAATACCACTGAATTTGCGCAGGCCATCATAGCCAATTTTGGTAAACAGCCCGCCAATAACCCGAAACCTGCCCTGGCCAACCAACCGGTAACGCCCACGCATTTCAGGCTGGATAAGAACCCCATGCTGGAAAGCAAGGACCTGGAGTCGATATCCATTGTGGGAGTGGATATGTTTATTGAAAGCAACCTGCAGCCGGCACTGATCGCGGAAAAATGCCTGCACCACACCGGCGGCTTGTTCAAACTGGTAACCATCAGCAACCGCGGTACACAGGTATGGCCCAAGGGATCCTCTTTCACCAACCTGGTAAATGTATATGCCTGCCGTTTTGAAACGGTGGAAGATGTTATCGCCACCCAGGTGGATATCCTGGAACTGTATAAAAGGCTCTCGGCCGACTTCAAAATATGCTCTACCGAGCTGCTGAACCAATGGGGCGGGAAGAAGGCATACAGCCTGGCACAGGGGCAGTGATTACTTTCCCCAACATTCCGTAATTTCACCGCTCATTTTAAACGAGCAAGAGCAATATGGCTGAAGCGATCTTAATGCCCCGGTTGAGCGATACCATGACGGAGGGTGTCATTGCCGCCTGGCACAAGAAAATCGGTGACCCCGTTAAGAAGGGAGATTTATTAGCTGAAATAGAAACGGATAAGGCCACCATGGAGCTGGAAAGCTACCAGGACGGCACTTTGCTGCATATAGGCACACCCAATGGCGGTAAGCTGCAGGTGAATGAATTGCTGGCCATCATCGGCAAACCCGGTGAAGATGTATCTGCGCTGGTTGCACAGCATTCCGGCGGCGCTGTCCCTGCTGCCAAAGCCGAAGAGAAAAAAGAACCCGCAAAACAGGAAGCACCGGCCCAACAGGCCCCGGCAGCCAACCCCGCTTCCATGGAAGAAGTGGTGCTGATGCCCCGGTTGAGCGATACCATGACTGAAGGAGTGATTGCAGGATGGCATAAAAATGTGGGAGAAGCCGTTAAGAAAGGAGATGTGCTGGCTGATATTGAAACCGATAAAGCCACCATGGAACTGGAGAGCTATAAAGATGGCATCCTCCTGTACCAGGGCGCCAAGGCAGGAGAGAAGATACAGGTGAACGACCTGCTCTGCATCATTGGTAAAGAAGGGACTGATGTAAATGCCATACTCGCCGCTGTAAAAAGCGGGGCACAACCTGCTGCGCAGCCCGCGGGAGAAAACAAAGCCCAGCAACCTGCTGCACCATCTGCCCAGTCTGCCCCTGCAGCACAACCTGCGGAAGCGGCCGTGGTAAATGAAGGAAGGATATTCGCATCGCCGCTGGCTAAAAAAATGGCGTCTGAAAAAGGGATCGACCTGCGCTATGTAAAAGGCAGCGGCGATAACGGAAGGATCACCAAGGCAGATGTAGACCAGTATCAGCCGCAGGCTGCCCCGGCAACCCCTGCCAAACAGGGAGCGGCCGCACCGGTGGTAAGCGCTCCTGCAGGACAGGTAAGCTTTGAAGACAAGCCGGTATCGCAGATGCGCAAGACCATTGCAAGACGCTTGAGTGAGAGCAAGTATACATCTCCCCATTTCTATCTCACTATGACGATAGACATGGACGCCTGTGTGGCAGCGCGCGGCAAGATCAATGAAACATCGCCTGTAAAGATCAGCTTTAATGATATGGTGCTGAAAGCGGTAGCCGTGGCACTGAAGCAACATCCCAAGGTAAACAGCAGCTGGCAGGGAGATACCATCAGGTATAACCACCACATCAACATTGGTGTGGCAGTAGCGGTGGAAGACGGGTTGCTGGTGCCGGTGGTACGCTTTGCAGACGGAAAATCATTGAGCCAGATAGGTACGGAAGTGAAAGAATTTGCACAGAAAGCAAAAGATAAAAAATTACAGCCTGCCGACTGGGAAGGAAGCACGTTTACCATCTCCAACCTCGGCATGTTTGGCATAGATGAGTTCACTGCTATCATTAACCCGCCCGATGCATGTATACTGGCAATCGGTGGAATTGCCCAGGTACCCGTGGTAAAAAAAGGCCAGGTAGTTCCCGGAAACGTTATGAAAGTAACTCTTAGCTGCGACCACCGTGCTGTGGATGGCGCTACGGGAGCGGCTTTCCTGCAAACCCTCAAAAGTCTGCTGGAAGAGCCTTTGAGAATGCTCGTGTGAGAGGTAGGCGAAGTGGTAGAAAATAATTGTAATACCGGAAAGGTGATAGAGGTATAGTAATATACTTTTTATCACCTTTCTTTTTGCGATATTTATATATGCGATTGCGATGGTTGTATATTGGTGTTGCAGCTTGCATGTATTATACGGCAACGGGTCAGAACCTGGTTGCCAATGGCGGTTTTGAAGACAGGAATATATGTACCGAATACAGGTCGGGGTGCTCGGCGGAGGGATGGTTTCGTATACCGTTGTCTGCTGTATCGAATATGAAAGGCACCGCCGGCTTTTTTCTCGGCAACCATCACGAAACTATGGTGATGGAGGATGTGGTAAGACCGGGTATC
>DASVLZ010000301.1:0-10206 GCA_036384615.1 Sediminibacterium sp. | reverse complement strand
CAGTCGCTGCCTAATTGTAGCGCGTATCCTTCCAGTTGTTCTGTTGACAAGTTGAGATGAAAAAGCTGTGAGAGCAACTGTAATGCAAAAGCGCCATCGGCACTGCCTCCGCCAAGACCGGCGCCCATGGGAATTGCTTTATGCAGGTGCATCTGTACAGGTGGCAGACCAGGAAAATCTTTTTTGAGAAGATGCCAGGCTTTCACGCAGAGATTATCCTGGGTATTACCGGCAACCGGCAGGCCGGAAGCGGTGAAAGCAATGGGTCCCGCTGATAATGGTGCATGAATGCATTCGAGCGCATCTTCGAGGTGTACTGGGTAGAATACCGTATCAATATCGTGGTACCCGTCTTCTCTTTTACGGGTGATATGCAGTCCCAGGTTGATCTTGCAATGGGGGAAAACGATCATTTTCTTTTGTTGATCTCATCCCGTATGGAGATGGCGCGGATATAATCTTCCTGCTCGAGCACTTCATTGAGCAGGGTCTGCAGTTCTTCGAGGTTCATGGAGCTGAGGTCTTCGCGTTTGCCGCTTTCTTCCACGCCCACGGCTTCGGGTACGCTTTTCCTGGGGGTATTGTCTTCCATGAGTATACCCGCATTCTCGAGAATATGCTCATAGGTATAGATGGGGCACCCGAAGCGTACGGCAAGGGCAAGTGCATCGCTGGTGCGGCTGTCGATCTCTATGGTATCGTGTTCGGTAAAGCAAACCAGTTTGGAATAGAAGATGCCTTCCTGGAGGTCGCTGATCACGATCTCCTGCAATTCCACGCTGAATGCGTTCATGAAGTTCTTCATCAGGTCGTGCGTGAGCGGGCGGCTGGGTTGCATATGTTCCAGAGCCACGGCAATAGCCTGTGCTTCAAAACCCCCGATCACGATCGGCAGCCTGCGTAACCCGTTTACTTCGCCCAGGACCACGGCATACGAATGCGTTTGCGTAATGCTGTGTGAGAGCGCCACAATTTCCAGTTCGATCTTCTTCATAACGGGTACGAAAATAACGAATTTGAAAATGTGGGAATTTGAAAAGTTTATTCCTTCGCAACTGTCCTGATTGTATACCGTCTGTAGTTGTGGCAGGGCTTATACCAAAGCGTTTCAGGCAGGCGGCCACCATGCTGCAACTCCTTTGCAATCATATTGCAGCCTTCTTCCAATCATATGCCAATCATAGGGATATCCTATAGATATCCTATAGATGTCCTATAGATATTCTATAGATGTTCTATAAAATGTACAGTGGTTGCGCCGTGCCCGGCACCGTTGCGGGATATAGCCGGAAACAGGATATGTACGCTGTATTTGGTACCACCGGTATAATAATATGGCAGGGAACAGGCATAATGCAATATACGGATTCATTGCTAACAAGCTACCTTTGCCGCATGCATTATGTTTCCGCAGAGGGGCTTACCAAGAGCTATGGCATCAGCCCGCTTTTCCGCAATATTTCTTTCCATATCAATGAAGGTGATAAGATCGCACTGGTCGCCCGTAACGGCGTGGGTAAATCCACCCTGCTGCGTATCCTTAACGGCGATGAGGTAGCGGATGAGGGAAAACTGTTTATCCACAAAGATGTAACCGTGGCCCTGTTTGAACAGGATCCCAGGTTTGACGAAGAGAAGACCGTACTGGAAAATATCTTTCATACAGACCACCCGGTGCTGAACCTGATCAGGGAATATGAACTGGCGGGCGAAAAAGAGGATGGCGAGCGGTTATCGCAGCTGTTTGTACGGATGGATGAAATGGGTGCCTGGGATTTTGAGGTAAAAGTGAAACAGATACTCACAAGGCTCAATATCCACCACCTGGAACAACCCGTAAAAGACCTGAGCGGCGGGCAACGGAAACGCATTGCACTGGCCAAAACGCTGATCGATATCGGCTTTGACCACAAACATACCCTGCTGATGATGGATGAGCCTACCAACCACCTGGATCTAGGCATGATAGAATGGCTGGAAAACTACCTGAACCAGGAAAATGTAACGCTGCTGCTGGTAACGCACGACAGGTATTTCCTGGATGCGGTCTGTGAAGAGATATGGGAGCTGGAACGTGAGAATATGTACACGTACAAGGGAGATTATGAGAACTATATCGAGAAAAAAGCTGCGCGGATAGAAAGCGAATTATCGAGTATAGACAAAGCCAAAAACGAATACCGCAAAGAGCTGGAATGGATGCGCAAACAACCTAAGGCGCGCACCACCAAAAGCAGGGCGCGGCAAGACAGGTTCTATGATGTGGAAGCGCGCGCCAAACAACGCATAGAGGATGCACAGCTGCAACTGCAGGTGAAGATGAGCAGGCTCGGGGGCAAGGTGGTGGAAATGAAAAAAGTGTATAAAAGCTATGGCGATCTGAGTGTGCTGAAAGGCTTTGATTACACTTTCAGCAAAGGAGAGCGTGTGGGTATCATTGGCAAGAATGGAGTAGGTAAATCCACTTTCCTGAATATATTGCAGCAGATAGAACCTGCCGACAGTGGCAAGGTGAATATAGGCGATACGGTGGTGTTCGGTAATTTTTCGCAGCAGGGGCTCGTGATCAAAGAGAACATGCGTGTGATCGAGTATGTGAAGACCTTTGCAGAGAGCTTTCCGCTGGCCAATGGCGGCAGCCTGAGCGCAGCACAGTTCCTCGAGTTATTCCTGTTTACACCAGATAAACAATATACCTATCTCGAATCACTGAGCGGCGGTGAAAAAAAGCGCCTGCAACTGTTAACCATACTGTTCCGCAATCCCAATTTCCTGATACTGGATGAGCCTACCAATGACCTTGACCTGCCTACGCTGGCGGTGCTGGAAAACTTCCTGAGCGATTACCAGGGCTGCGTGCTGATCGTAAGCCATGACCGCTATTTCATGGACAGGCTGGTAGACCATCTCTTTGTTTTTGAGGGCGATGGCATAGTAACCGATTTCCCCGGCAACTATACACAGTACAGGTTATCGCAGAAGGAACGGAATGAGCTTCCGCAGGAAAAGAATGCAGCGCCGGAAAAGAAAGATGAAGCGCAGGCTGTAAAAGCCGATGCTGCAAAAAAGAAAAAAGGGTTCAAGGAAAAACGCGAATTCGAAATGCTCGAAAAGGAACTGCCTTTACTGGAAGCAGAAAAAAGATCCGTTACGGAAAAAATGAGCGGCGGCAACATTTCATATGAAGAGCTGCAATCCCTCAGCGAAAAAATGATCGCCCTCACCCGCCAGCTGGAAGAAAAGGAGATGCGGTGGCTGGAGTTGAGTGAGATGGAGGGATGATGGGGAATTGCAGATGGCAGATTGCAAATTGAAAAAAACTGTTGTTGTTGACTTGCAATCCATCAATCCAATCTGCAATTTGCAATCTGCCATCTGCCATCTGCAATTTCTCCCATCAACTAAAGCTGATCAACTCCACATCAAACACCAATGTCGAATTAGGCCCGATCTGGGCGCTTACCTGGCGGTCGCCGTAGCCGAGGTGGGGAGGAATGTAAAAACGCCATTTGCTGCCTGTGGGCATCAGTTGTAATCCTTCTGTCCAGCCCCTGATCACCATATTCAGCGGAAAGCTGGCGGGCCTGCCTCTTTGTACGGAACTGTCGAATATAGTGCCATCGATCAGCGTGCCGTGGTAATGACAGGTTACGGTATTCATTTCATTCGGCCTGGGACCAGCGCCTTCTGTAAGTATTTCGTATTGCAGGCCGCTGGGCAACTCTACAACACCGGTTTTGGTTTTATTGGTTGCCAGGAATTCCTGTCCGGCAAGCAGGTTGGCCGCGGCTTTTTTGGCTTTGGCATTGGCAAGTTGTTCGGATACTCCCATACGTGTGTTTTTGCGAAGATAAGCTCCCGGACTAATGGAATGCAAACATTTATGCGGTTGATAGCATAGTCACCAATAACTGGCAGGAACATGCAGCTGGTTTGCAAGGATATGCTGTTTTTGTAAAGGATAATGTGATATGCAGATATAGTTGCAGGGAAACATATTATCCTTTATTATTGTTTACAAAAGCCGGCCACTCCCCCCCACGGCGGGCTATCATCCAAAACCATTGTAACATGAGAAAACTGTTTTTCCTGGCCGTTGGGGCATGTTATTGCCTGGCCGCATCTGCACAAACCGATAATGCAGTAGCTACTGTTAAGTACACCCTCAAACATGTGATCGACACCACACAACCTGATAACCCGGTTACGCAACGGTATATGCTTTACCTGGGCAATACTATGACACGCTACGCCGATGACCGTAGTCCTGCAGGAAATACGGGTACGATTACGAACCTGGGAACTGTTTCCACTACCAGGGTAGTAGCAGGCAGCGCCCAGGGCGGCTTACAGGTAATGGGCGTTCCCGCTAACTGGCAACTGACCAATTCGTATTACAAAACACCAGGCAGTAATACCATGGCATACCTTACGCTCGCAGGTGATAAACTGTTTGCGGTGGAAGAACCCATACCTGCCATCAACTGGAATATTTCTGCGGATACGAAAAATATGATGGGCATGCAATGCCAGAAAGCCAGCGGCAGGTTCAAAGGACGCGATTATGAAGCATGGTTTGCAGCGGAACTGCCATATAACAATGGCCCCTGGAAACTGGGCGGGCTGCCGGGGCTGATCGTGGAAGCATACGATACAAAGAAAGAAGTGGTATTTACGATGACGGAATTCAAGCCGGTAAAAGACACAACTATAGCCATTACAATCCCTTCTTCCGTGGCAAAGACCACACCAAAAGAGTACAAACAATACCGGGATGCGCTTACGAAAGATATGGAAGCCAACAGGGGAGCTGTATCAGGTGGTGTTTTCCGGGGTACTTTATCCGTAGCAGCTGTTTCGGGAGGATTGAGTGCGCCTGCGCAGAAACCCAGGCAGTTCAATAATCCCATTGAAAAAGAAAACTAATAAAATAGTTTTATAACTAAATAAATAGTTTATCTTGCAGGAAACTATCTAACCATTTATGAAAAAGACCCTGCTCGGTTTATTAACCATTGTGTTGTTCCAGGCCGTCAAAGCCCAGATCAATGAGCCTGCTTTTGCTTCAGTGAAATACCGGTTTACACATGTAATGGATACCACGCATCGTGATGAACCCTACACGGAAACGATGATGCTCCTCTTAGGCAAACAATTCAGCGCCTACCAGAGTTATGACAAGATCTTGCGCGATTCGATGCTGAACAAACAGGTGGAAGAACAGCTCCGTTCCGGCTCACGTAACCTCGTGATCGGTTCGCCGGGAATGAAACAGGTGAGCCGGGAAGTGATCTATAAAGATATGGCTGCGGCAAAGATCAGCAAGCTGGAGAACCTCATGGGGAATTACCTGATCGAGACTCCTGCAGAGCAGATCAACTGGACTATTGAGCCGGATACCAGGAATTTTAATGACCTGGTTTGCCAGAAGGCAACGGCGCGTTTCAAAGGCAGGAATTATACCGCGTGGTTCTGCAGCCAGCTGCCATACAGCAATGGTCCCTGGAAACTGGGCGGCCTGCCCGGCCTGATACTGGAGGCATATGATGATAAGAAAGAAGTGGTGTTTGCCTTTGAAAGTTTTGAAGATGTATCGCAACGCCAGATGGTCATCAAAACACCTTCCAATATTACCAGGGCTACGCAGGCAGAATTTACCCAGCTGCAGGCCGCCTATAAAAAAGACCCGCAGGGATTTATGAGAACCCGTATGGCAGGATCGGGTGGAGGTAACATCGTCAGTGTAACTGCAGGAGGCGGCAGTATCAGTGCTTCGTCTATGCCTATGAGCATTAATGTAACAGGTGGCTCTTCGAAAAAGCAGGAGATGAATAACCCGATTGAAAAAGCGGATCAATAAACCCAGCCTGTACTGTTATGAGAAAATATATTGTACCCATTTGTGTATTCCTGCTCTGCACATCCGCGCGTGCGCAGACAGATACGGCTTTTGCTTATGTTGACTATGCATTCTGGCATATGGATGATACCACGCAGCCCCATTTTCCCGCTGCCCGCAACTACCGGTTGTACCTCGGCAGGAAAATGAGCGCTTATGTTGATCATGGCCAGATGGTGGCTGTAATGCGCACTATGGACAACCCGCAGGTGCAGGCGGATGCTGCCTTCTTTGCCGATACAAAAAAACTGCTGATGCGCAGCGGGATATTTAAAAACACAGAGAATAACCTCCTCACATTTGTAGCCCCGGCAGGATTGAATACTTACCTGATAGAAGAGCCGGTACCGGAAATAAAATGGGAGATCACCGGGGAAACAAAAGATATTCAGGGATATGCCTGTCAGAAAGCTACATGCCTGTTCAGGGGAAGGAATTATGAAGCATGGTTCTGCGCTGCGCTTCCTTACAACAACGGCCCGTGGAAACTGGGTGGCTTGCCCGGCCTGATCCTCGAAGCGTATGATGTAAACAAAGATGTGAAGTTCAGTTTTGTTGCTTTTGGAAAAGGATCTGATATTCCTTCCTTTTCTATTCCGCAGGGCATGGAAAAAACAACCGCCAAAGCCTACCGCCAATATATTGATGCCATGAACAAGGATACCAAAGCCATGCTTGGCGCGGCTACGGCTTCGGGCGGAAGGGTTGTTATGGGGGGAAGCTCCAGCTCGGCAGGAGGGCCGCCTAAGCGAACAAAAATATTGAATAACCCTTTAGAAAAAATCGATACCAGTAAATGAAGCCGCTCATCAGAATCATACCATTATTCCTGTGCCTGTTTGCAGTAATGCGATCGCAGGCGCAGGTGGCTGTATCGGGAGTTGTAACAGACAGCACAGGAAAACCTGTTGCATCGGCAAGCGTTACACTGGTAAAGAAAAACGGGGTGATACTTTCGTTTGCCATCACCAATGCTTCGGGCACTTACCAGTTGCGGCATGCTTCTTCTTCTGTAAAAGATACTTTATCGGTAGCTGTAAGCGCATTGGGTTATGCCAAGCAGAGCATAGCCATTACCTCGGCCGACCAGAAAACGGATTTCAGGATGAAGCATGCGAAAGATGTGCTGCCCAATGTAACGGTTACCAGCCGCTCCATGCTCCGGAAAGAAGGGGATACCCTGAATTATGATGTGGCATCTTTCAGTGATAAGCAGGACAGGGTGATCGGTGATGTGATCAAAAAATTACCGGGTGTGGATGTGGATGAGAAAGGCCAGATATCATATGGCGGCAAACCCATTAACAGATTTTATATCGAAGGCGATAATATGCTGGATGGCAGGTACAATATTGCCACCAAAAGCATCCCCTCCGATGCAGTAGCCAAAGTACAGGTACTCGAAAACCACCAGCCCACCAAAGTGCTGAAAGACCTGGTGCCCAGTGACCAGGCAGCAATGAACATTGTACTGAAAGACAAAGCCAAACTACGCCTTATGGGAACGGGGGATGCCGCTGCAGGCACCCCGGGTGTATATGCTGCCTCTGCCAACCTGATGCTGTTTAAAAAGCAGGTGAAGTTCATCAACTATTCCAAGATGAATAATATCGGCAACGACCTGGCGAATGATGTGGTTGATTTCTTTGGGTATTTTAACCCGCCGCCGCCTTACCTGATGAGCGCCAGCACCGCCGGCTCACCGGATATTTCCAGGAGGCGCTCACTCTTCAACAATGCGGCACTGATCACTGCCAATGACCTCATCAAAATAAAAAAAGACTGGGACCTGCGTGTGAATGCACATTTTCTTACGGATAAACAGCTGCAGTCGTACCGCTATGCATCTACCTATTATATGCCCAATGATACCATACGGTATGCAGAAGCACTGGACAGCCGCAAATCGATCAATACATTCAACACCCAGTTTACACTGACTGCGAATACGGATAACTTTTTCCTGAATGATGTGCTGGTTATCGACAACGCCCCTCAGACCGTATCATCGCATCTTGTGGCAACAGGCAATGGTAATGTGGACCAGAATTTTACGGCTACGGCCACGAATATCTCCAACCGGTTCAATATGACGAAAAAAATAAACAAGGGGTCGAGTTATGAGCTGTTCTCTTTTATCAACCATGTAAGTACTCCTTCCACGCTGCAGGTGCGCCCGGGGCTTTTTGAAGCGCAGCTGAATGGAGGGATGCCTTACCAGGGGCTGGAACAGATAGGCTCTGTTCCCACATGGTATACTGAAAACTATATCAGTTTCGGCATACCCGGGACACACTTCAAACAACAATACAGGATCGGCTTCAATTACCAGGACCAGCAACTGAATTCATTGCTTTCCTCAGAGCAGCTGAACGGCAGCAAGGGTGTGGTGGCAGACAGTTTTGTGAACCGCCTCGACTGGCACAGGCTCCGCGCGTATGTGCAGGCGAATTATAGTTATGTAACGGATAAGGTAACGGTATCGCTCTCTTTGCCGGTTACTTACCAGAACATCCGCTATACAGGGAGAAAAGTGAGCAGCAATATGAACAACCTGCCGGTAACGCCGCAGTTCAGCTTCCGGTACAATACAGGCAGGGAGGATTATATTTATATGAACTATAACTATGGCAATTCATGGGGAGGAATAGACCAGGTATATGATGGCTATGTGATGCGCAGCTACCGCGATTTTTATTCCAATGGCGACCTGCTTACAGAAAGTACCATGCATAATGCCAGCATCTCTTACAGTTTCAAGAATACGCTGAAGATATTCTTTTTCTCCACGGGTATGTCGTATGGAGTTTCGGAGAGGAATACCATCAGCCAGCAACAGATCAGCTCGCTGGTGCAGCAGGCGAAACTGATACCTTTTCTCAACCAGACATCCAACCTGAGTGCGTTTGCCAATATCAGTAAATACATTTTTCCGCTGATGACTACGGTAGGCGCCAAGGTAAACTGGGGCAGGGGACGCGGTAATCAATTCCAGAATGGTGATATGCTTGCCGTGGTGAATGATACCTATACATTCGGGGCAAACCTGAATACTAAGGTGACCAGCTGGTTAACTATTGGCTACAATGGTTCCTATACGATCAACAAAGCCATGTCTGACAATTCCGGTAAAAGACCTGTTACACCTGCGGTAAAGAGATGGCTGCATAATGCAGATGCTTCCCTCAGCATCAGCAAAAGGTTAACTGCGAAACTTACTGCTGATAATTACACTTACCTGTTGCCGGGAGTGCAGGATGTAAGGGTCACGTTTGCAGATGCCTACCTGACCTATACGCTGGAGAAATTAAAAACAAGTGTTGAATTTTCGCTCACTAATATTATGGGTACGGATACATACACAAACATTTACCTCACTGCCAACAGTATATCGGAAGCATCTTATCGCATCAGGCCGAGGATGGCGCTGGTGAAATTTTATTTCAGGTTTTAAGGGGGGATTGATATTCGTGTGCTGATTATGTATTTGAAGGGGCGGGGCTGGGATTTGAAATAGAGAGGGTGGATACGTCTCTTATATTTCCCAATACCCCGTTCCCTTCATCCCTGGTTTTGAAAAATTCAATCTTATATCAATCCTGCCGCAACGAAGCAATATCAATCACAAACCGGTATCGCACATCTCCTTTGATCACTTTTTCATAAGCTTCATTGATGTCTTTGATATTGATGACTTCTACGTCTGAAACGATATTGTGTTCGGCGCAGAAATCGAGCATTTCCTGGGTTTCGGCGATGCCGCCGATGAGAGAGCCGATGATGCTCCTGCGTTTCATGATCAGGTTGAAGGCAGGTACTTCCGATGGAGAGGGTGGTACACCCACTACGATCATGGTACCATTGGTACGAAGCAGGTTAAGATAAGTGCTGTATTCATGCGGTGCAGAAACGGTGTTCAGGATCACATCAAAATAATTGGCTTTTGCCTTCATGGCTTCCGGGTCGCTGGTGAGCAGGAAATGATGTGCCCCCAGTTTTTTTGCATCTGCCTCTTTGGAAGGCGATGTACTGAGCATGGTCACTTCTGCACCGAATGCGGCTGCAAACTTTACACCCATATGTCCCAGGCCACCCAATCCCACAACGCCTACACGCTGGCCCTTGCTCACTTTTACATAACGCAGCGGCGAGTAGGTGGTGATGCCTGCGCATAACAGCGGAGCCACGCCCTCGAGCGGCAGTTTGGGTGAAATGGTAAGGGTGTATTTTTCATCCACCACAATTTGCGTGGAGTATCCTCCGTAAGTGGGGGCATTGGTTCCTCTTTCCCTGCCATTGTAGGTGCC
>DASVLZ010000300.1:0-2607 GCA_036384615.1 Sediminibacterium sp. | reverse complement strand
GCCATGATACAGCTCTGGTAGCCGTTGTCTGCCGCCAGTAACATGCTGAGCAATGCCACAATGGTTTTACCGCTGCCCACATCGCCCTGCAAAAGCCGGTTCATCTGGTGGCCGCGGCCTGTATCTGTGCGGATCTCTTTCAGCACCCTTTTCTGCGCGCCCGTGAGTTCGAAAGGAAGGTATTTTGAATAGAATGTATTGAAGAGATCACCTACTTTTTCAAACACCACTCCCTTGCTGTACTGGTTGCGCTGGAGTTTTACGAGGTTCAGCCGCACCTGTGCAATGAACAGTTCTTCAAACTTGAGCCGCTTTACTGCCTGCTCGTATTCCTGCCTGTCTGCCGGAAAATGTACCTGCCTGTACGCATCAAAACGGCCGGTGAGTTTCAGTTTCTGCATGATGGGTTGTGGAAGGTTTTCAGGAAGATCTCCTGGCTGCAGTTGCGACAGTAGTGTATACGTAAATTTTCCTATCTGGCGCCCGTTCAGTCCCCTTGCCTTCAGTTTTTCCGTGGCGGGATATACCGGTTCCAGGAATTCCTTGCCGCCTGCTTTCGCCGGAACGTATGCTTCTATTTCAGGATGCACGATCTGCGGCTTGCCGTTGAAAAAACCTGTTCTTCCGAAAACAAGGTAATCACGGCCCACATACAGGTTTTTCGCAACCCAGGTGATGCCCTGGAACCAGGTAAGTTCCAGCACACCGGTATTGTCGCGCAGCAATGCCACGAGCCGTTTGCCTCTTTTTTCACCAATAGTATCCATCGCGATCAGCGTACCCGCCACCTGTATATAGTCGGTGCCGGGATGGATATCCTTTATCCTGCTCACCTGCGTTTTATCAATATGCCTGTTAGGATAATGTTCCAGCAGGTCGCCGAATGTGTGTATGTTCAGTTCTTTCTTCAGCATATCCGCACGCAAAGGCCCTACCCCTTTGAGGTATTCGATGGGCGTGGCGAGTATGGTAGTTGATAAGTTGATTGGTTGATAGGTTGAAAAGTAAAAATAGGGATTGGAATCAGGAATCCCTACCGACATGTCAACCTATCAACCAATCAACTTATCCCCCTTATCTTCGCTGCATGGAAAAAGAGGTTGTACTGAGTGGCATCAGGCCCACGGGTTTTCTTCACCTGGGCAATTATTTCGGCGCCATGCGCAACTATGTGCGTATGCAGGATGCATATACCTGTTATTTTTTCGTGGCCAACTGGCATAGCCTCACCACCCATCCCGATACCCGGCAGCTGCGCGAAAGTGTGCACCGCGTGATCGCGGAAAATATTGCCTGCGGACTCGACCCCGATAAAGTTTCCCTGTACATTCAAAGCGATGTGCCGGAGATAGCAGAACTCTACCTGTACCTGAATATGCTGGCGTATAAAGGTGAGCTGGAGAAAACAGTTACCTTTAAAGATAAAGTGCGCATGCAGCCTGATAATGTGAATGCGGGACTGCTTACCTATCCTGTATTGCAGGCTGCGGATATACTCATACACCGTGCAGTGAAAGTGCCCGTAGGCAAAGACCAGGAACAGCATCTTGAAATGGCACGCAACTACGTGGAGCGGTTCAATCACCGCTATGGCGATGTCTTTCCCCTGCCCTATGCTTTCAATTATAACAGCGAGCTGGTACGTATCATGGGCCTCGATGGCAATGGCAAAATGAGCAAGAGCGAAAACCAGATGGCTACGATCTACCTGGCCGATGATGATGAGGCAATACGCAAAAAGATCATGAAAGCAAAAACAGATGCAGGCCCGACTGAACCGCATTCTGAAAAGCCCGATTATATACAGAACCTGTTCACCATGATGAAGCTGGTAAGTGATGCTTCCGTGGTTACCAAATTTGAGGATGATTTCAATGCCAGCAGTACCGGTAATGTGGTGATCCGGTACGGCGATATGAAAAAACAACTGGCAGAAGATATGGCCCGTTTTATACAACCCATCCGCGAAAAAGCGGCTGATATACAGGCCGACAAAGACCGGCTGGCGCGCATCATCCGGCAGGGTGCAGACAAAGCCCGTGCGAGTGCGGATGCCACCCTGCAACTCGTACGCAAGGCAATAGGAATGGAATATTGAAAAAAATCCTGTCCACTTTATACTTCATACTTCGTATTTCGTACTTTCATTGATATGGCAAAAGCAAAAAAACCAAAACACATAGCGGTAGCGGGAAACATCGGCGCGGGGAAAACGACTTTGACGGAAATGCTCAGCAAACATTATCGCTGGATACCGCAGTTCGAAGATGTGGACCATAATCCCTACCTCATGGATTTTTATGAGGATATGCCCCGCTGGAGCTTTAACCTGCAGATATATTTCCTGAACAGCAGGCTCAACCAGCTGCTCGATATACACCGCGGCACAGAGACCGTGATACAGGACCGTACCATTTATGAGGATGCCAATATTTTTGCTCCCAACCTGCACGAGATGGGGCTGATGAGCAAACGCGATTTCGATAATTATTTTCTTTTCTTCCAGACACTGAAAACCATGGTGCAGCCGCCGGACCTGCTGATCTACCTCAAAGCATCCGTGCCCACGCTGGTATCACAGATACAAAAAAGAGGACGTGAATATGA
>DASVLZ010000299.1:0-2134 GCA_036384615.1 Sediminibacterium sp. | reverse complement strand
CATATCCGCAATATTGCCGATGTGAGCGGGGCAGGGGATACGGTGATAGCGGTGGCATCGCTGGCATATGCCATGTCGAAGGATATGCACCTGGCGGCCGAGATGGCCAATATTGCGGGTGGCCTGGTATGCGAGGAAGTGGGCACGGTGGCTATTAACAAAGAGAAATTCCTGGGCGAGTGCGAGTTATTGCTTGCGCAGGGCGATTAAATGCGGTCTTTTACAACCATCCCGCCCTTATTCCGGCACCCTGGGCCTCCGCGGCAAAAAAATCCTGAACAGGCTATGCTGGTTTTCCCGGAAACCTTATATTTGAAGAGCATTCTATATGCGCACATGAGAAAGTTGTAAGAGCTACCCCCGGGGTAGCTCTTCTTTTATGCCTATTTTGCAGCAACATGAAAACAACAGCAGTTATTGTGGCGGGGGGCAGCGGGCAACGTATGGGCACGGCCATACCCAAACAATTCCTGCCGCTGCATGGCAAACCTGTTCTCTGGCATACCGTAAAAAGTTTCCTCGATGCATTGGATGATATGCAGGTGATAGTGGTATTGCCGGAGCCTTACATGCAGGAGGGAGCAGCCATCTGTTCCGGGTTCCCCGACCCCCACCGTATACGCATTACAGCAGGGGGAGATACCCGTTTTGATTCGGTAAAAGCCGGGCTTCAGCTGGTACAGAACCCATCGGTTATACTGGTACATGATGCGGTGCGTTGCCTCGTTACCCCCGGGCTGATACAACGCTGCTGCCGGCAGGCAATAGAAAAGGGTAGCGCAGTACCTGCGGTGGCAGCCACGGACAGCATCCGCATTTTAGAGAACGGTTCGTATGTGCCCGCCAACAGGGAGCAGGTCAGGATCATACAAACGCCGCAGACATTTGTAAGCGAATGGCTCTTGCACGCATTTGAACAGCCTTATCATCCTTCTTTCACCGATGAAGCCACGGTAGTAGAGGCCGCAGGCAAAAAAATACACCTCATAGAAGGTGAACACGAAAACATCAAGATCACCCGGCCTGTGGATTTGCTGATTGCAGAGAGTGTGTTAGGGAATAGGGGTGTCAGCCTCTCTTAACCTTCTCCAGGTACTCCAAACTTCCTCCTTTGGGAATGCTGAGCGATTGCCAATCCTCATTCCTGATCATACGGCCTATATAGATGATCTGCCCCACATGGGAGGGGTAGTGGGCCAGCTGGCGCAGGATAGCGTCATATACTGTAAGCGGCTCGGTGCGTATGGTAATGGTTTTGGTGATATCAGCGGGTGTGAGGCTTTCCAGTGCTGCAAAAAGACAGGCCCAGCCTTCTTCCCACAGCTGCAGGATATTTTCTTTGGAAGAGATACCCTCTTCAAACTCCGCATCGCGCTGCCGCCATTCCTTTTCCCCGTCTTCTGTAAGAAAATGGGTCCACCTGCTGAGCATATTCCCATGCAGGTGCCTGATGATCACCGCTATGCTGTTGCTGGCAGAGCCGGGCTGGTAAAACAGGTCCTTTTCTTCCAGCTGTGCAAATGTTTTATCGCCCAGTTCCTTATAATTCCTGAACCGTTTGATCACATCTTTCAAAAAACCTTCTTCAAATGACATAGTAAATAGTTTAGTAACCTGCTACAGAATCATCACCCCGTTTATCGGCAATGGTCTCTCTTCTGCCGTTGGGCAGTATGCGAATGGCTTCTGTTCTGCCGATGCTTCCGCGTACGGATATTTTATATCCCATCTCCTGCAGCCTGCGGGTGGTTTCAGGATTGAAATCTTTTTCTATATCCACCTCATCGGGAAACCACTGGTGATGGAATTTGGGTTTGTTCACCGCATCATCCGCATTCATACCGAAATCGATGATGTTTACGATTCCCTGGAATACGGATGTGGGTATGGTAGTGCCGCCCGGCGTTCCGATCACCACATACGGATCATCGCCTTTGAGCACCAGGGTAGGTGTCATGGAACTCAGCATTCTTTTGCCGGGCGCAATGGCATTGGCTTCACCGCCCAGTGCGCCGTACATATTGGGCACACCCGGTTTGGCGCTGAAATCATCCATTTCATTATTCATCAGGAACCCGGCACCGCCTACCACCGTGCGGCTTCCATAGCCGCCATTGAGCGTAGTGGTTACAGA
>DASVLZ010000298.1:0-3829 GCA_036384615.1 Sediminibacterium sp. | reverse complement strand
GCGGGATGCCCAGATCGATACCCTTTATCATAGGCAATGAGATCGCAGAAAGGTTCAGTTTTTATGGATTGCGTTCCATCATGGTCACTTATATGGCCGTAGCTTTTTTCAATCCCACGCTCAACCCCGCACTCACTGCAGAAGCCGATGCAAGGGCTAATGAAATGGCGCATATGTTTGTTACGCTGGCCTATTTCATGCCGCTGGTCGGAGGCATTATGGCCGACTGGTTCTTTGGCAAGTACCGGGTTATCCTGTTTGTTTCCATACTATATACATTCGGCCACTTCATGCTGTCTATATCAGGCAGCAACTATACCCTGTTCAGTACCGGGCTGGTGATCATTGCCTGTTGTGCGGGCGGCATCAAATCCTGTGTATCGGCCAATGTGGGCGACCAGTTTGATAAATCCAATGAGCACCTGTTGTCAAAAGTATATGGCTGGTTCTATATGAGCATCAATACGGGGGGCACACTGGCGCCATTGTTCATCCCGTTATTAAAAGAGAAATACGGCCCTGATATCGCCTTTGGCGTTCCGGGAATACTTATGGCCCTGGCCACTGTTATCTTCTGGATGGGAAGGAAGAAATATAAAAAAGTGGCTCCCTCAGGTATCAAGAAAGAAAATTTCGTCAATATATCATTGTATGCCCTGCAGAAACTGTTCAACCGCAAGCCTGGCCAGAAAGTATGGGATGCGGTGGCGGAGAAATATTCCAGAACATCTATTGAAGGCATACAGGCCGTTTATCGTGTGCTTGCGGTATTCGCTTTCACTCCCATATTCTGGGCTTTATGGGATCAGAACCTTTCCGAATGGGTGCTGCAGGCCACCAGGCTCGACCTCACACTGGCGGGCGGCATCAGTCTCCTGCCGGAGCAGGTCAACTTCATCAATCCATTGTTCCTAGTACTTCTCATTCCTGTTTTTACTTCTCTTATTTTCCCTTTCTTCGAAAAAAGAGGCATCAGGGTTACCCCATTGCGTAAGATAGGTGCAGGACTGGTAGTGATCGGCGTAGCTTTCGTGATCATTGCCCTGCTGCAGGAAAAGATCGATGCGGGAGGAAAACCTTCGGTATGGTGGCAGATACTGGCTTATATACTCCTGGCCGCTTCCGAGATACTGGTTTCGGTTACCTGCCTGGAATATGCCTACACGCATTCCCCGAAATCCATGAAAAGCACCATGAGCGCGCTGTACCTGCTGGGTATTTCTGCAGGTAACCTGATCACTGGCCTCATCAACAGTAATATTGCCGACAAAGGCTTCTTCAGCCGCTTCACCGGCGCCAAATATTACTGGCTGTTCATAGGCATGCTCGTATTCTTCATCATTCTCTACCTGCTGGTAGCGAAAAGACTTCCGGAGAAGAAATATGTGGGAGAAGAGGAATAAGAATATTGAACAATAGAACAAGGAATATCGAATGCAGATCGGACTTTTCCATTATTTCTACATTCGATATTCCTTGTTCGATATTCCTACGTCAGCTTATTATCCACCGCATACTTAATAAGCTCCATATTATTCAGGAAGTTCATTTTTTCCAGTATCCTGGAGCGGAAGCTGCTGATGGTATTGGTGCTGAGGTTGAGTTCTTTGGCAATATCGGTAACGGTCTTGCCGCGGCCAAGCAGTTTGAGCACTTCGAGTTCGCGGTCTGACAGGTTCTCGATGGAGCGCGCGGTATAATGTTCTTCCACCGAGTCGGCAAGAATGGAAGCCACATCGGGCGTTACATATTTTTTCCCCGACAATACATGGTTGATGGCTTTTACCAGCTCTTTTGATGCCGTATCTTTTGAAAGATACCCCGATGCACCTGCTCGGATGGCCCGCACGGCATAATGCTGGGGTGCATGCATGCTCATAACAATAACAGGAGTTGCGGGAGAAGCGGTTTTTATTTCCTTTACGGCCTCAAGACCTGAATCGCCGGGCGGCATGGAAATATCCGAGATGATCACATCCCAGGTATGCTCCTTTACCAACTGCAGTAAAGTGGAGGTGTCGGGGGCCTCTGCTACTTCGGCAAAAGGGAAAGATTCTTTCAACAAGCGTGTGATGCCCTGCCGTACTATGGTGTGGTCATCAGCAATGATCATCTTCATAGATCCGTCTACATGATTTTTGGGGTCAAAAAAACATAGAGATCATCAGCGGATCGTCTGTTGGAGCCGTACCCACTTCATCCATCTCACTTTTCATAACAGCTCAATAGCACGATATTGGAACAGTATATCCCGGATCTGCACAAGCACTCTTCATCACAGGTATTCTGCGCCGCGATATTACGCATTGTATCGTTAACAGCCGCATCAAAATCTGACCAGCAGCTATTTGCCGCGGATATATCGGTGAAAATTGGCAAAGCATTATCGTATTTTCGCCGCGCGTAACCATCTCAAGAATTTTCCGTCTATGAATATCCTACTTCTCGGATCAGGCGGCAGGGAACATGCCCTGGCCTGGAAAATGGTCAAAAGCCACCATTGCGATGAGCTGTTCATCGCCCCTGGTAATGCCGGCACTTCGGCGCTGGGCACCAACCTGCCGCTTGCAGTAACCGATTTCGATGCCATCAAAAAAGCCTGCATCGAGCACAGGATACAGATGCTGGTAGTAGGTCCAGAAGAGCCCCTGGTAAAGGGTATCTACGATTTTTTCAGGCAGGATGCACAGCTGCAGCATGTGATCGTTGTTGGACCATCGGCCGCAGCCGCGCAACTGGAAGGCAGCAAAGCTTTCAGCAAAAAATTCATGCAGCGGCATAATATACCTACTGCCGCCTATGCCGAGTTTACGGCAGATACTTTAGAGCAGGGCAAGGCCTATATCCGCTCCCATTCACTGCCCGTGGTGCTGAAAGCCGATGGGCTTGCCGCCGGCAAGGGCGTAGTGATCGCCGCCTCGCATGAAGAGGCATTGCAGGTATTTGATGAAATGATCGTGCACCGCCAGTTCGGCGATGCCGGCAGCAAAGTGGTGATCGAATCCTTCCTGCAGGGTATTGAAGTAAGCGTTTTTGTGCTGACCAACGGGCAGGATTACCAGGTGATAGGTCATGCCAAAGACTACAAACGTATTGGTGAAGGCGATACCGGCCCCAATACCGGCGGCATGGGCTGCGTAAGCCCTGTGCCGTTCATGGACGATGCCTTTATGCAGAAAGTAGAGGACCGGGTCATCAGGCCCACTGTGAACGGCCTGCTGGAAGAGGAACTGGATTACCACGGGTTCATTTTCTTTGGCCTCATGAATACGAATGGCGATCCTTATGTGATCGAATACAATTGCCGTATGGGCGATCCCGAAACGGAAGTGGTAATGCCGCGGTTGCAGACAGATCTGGTATCTCTTTTCGCCGCCATGGATAATGGCACATTAGTTGATACTAATATCGTCTTCGATGAACGATGCTGTGCTACCGTTATGGCTGTGAGCGGCGGATATCCCGGTACTTACCGGAAGAACTTTCCGGTCAGCGGGCTGTCGTTCCCCGAAGCAGATAGCAGCTCTTTTGTTTTCCATGCGGGCACCCGGGAGGAAAACAACGAGGTACTGACCAGCGGCGGCCGGGTACTGACCGTTACTTCCTACGGCAGCACCATCAGGGAAGCCGTAAACAGGTCAAAAAAAGCACTGGAGAATATCCGGTTCGAAGGAATGTATTACCGGGGGGATATCGGGTATGAGTTTGACTGATGGCAGATGGCAAATTGCAGATTAAAAATTTTAAGAAATCTGCGATCTGCAATTTGCGATCTGCCTTGAAAATTCAGTATTTTGGCTTTGTTTATTCACCCAATTCAGCCACCTTT
>DASVLZ010000297.1:0-7771 GCA_036384615.1 Sediminibacterium sp. | reverse complement strand
TATTTTCCCAGGAATGATTCCCTGCTCCGTCCGTTGATGCAGCGTGAAGACGTACGGCACCTCATCACCTTTTCCCAGCAATTTTACACCGTGGAGAAATGGAACGATACACTTGTATTCAATGACCTCCGTTTCGGACAGATCATCGGCTGGGATGATCCCAAAGCCAGGTTCGTATTCCATTACTACCTAGAGCCCCAAACACATGATCCCGCATTCATGCAGAAGGGAAGAATAGAAGGATGGAATAGGGAGGTGCTGCGGAAATATTGGAAGAGGGTATTGGGGAATTAGTGTATTAACCATTTCCCCGATTACCATATTTCAATCACATCTTCATCTTCCATAACCCTTTGTCTTTTATTTTTTTAAGAAGATCAGCTTGACTATCCCGTTTTTATTGACTCTTTAATAGTTACTACGACAAAGCCAGCTTTGAATGAATCACCATAATAAGCATTCTAGCTATATTTCTTACCATATTTCTAAAATATATTCCTCCTTCTTACACCATACTCCACTTCTTTTTTCCAGTAAGAATAACTTCACAATTCCATTTTTGATATGATCGCGGATAGTAGCGACAGTTATTGCATAAACATCATCGAAATAGGTTCTTGAAAAGGATAATTTGCCAATTGCTGATAATGTATCAATGGAAATGGATTTTTTCGCATATGGAAATAACTTATATCTGCCTGTATTTTTGAATTGACTGGTGGCAAACGCTATGGGAAGGGAATCGCGTTCTGATTTTTCAAATAATGCTATTATGTGTCTTCCATCTTCTCCTTTAATATCATCTGACCATGCTGAAATATCTCTCTTCCAGTTTCGAATATTGGTTAAGTATGGCGTAATGGCTACATTAAGTGTATCGGTAGTCAAGTAAATGCTATCATTCGGTGCTGGACGTAGGCTATGATACTTATAAGGAATGGTTCCTATCATATCCATGAATGCTTCGTTCAGAATACTTACTTCTAAAGTGGAGGTAAGATTTTTTTTTGTTTGGCAGCTAATAAGGAAGATAATTGTTAAGTATAATATTATTTTATGGAGCTTCATATATTATATTATTTTTTTGAACTTGATTGAAATTTCATTAGCGTTATTTTCATTGACAATAACACTGAAAGCACTACGCTCGAACCCCCAACCAAAATCATAATCTCCTTCATTTATATTGTGTTGACCAGTTCCATAATGTACAAATTCATGCAAGAGTGAAACTGCAACCATAAATGCTGTTCCTTGTTTGGTCGCTGGTAAGACTGCTGCTTCTAACCCACGAGCCCACGATGCGTTTATCTTCAAAATGTTCTCTCCAGTTTTTTTATTATAGCTCGAAAAACCATCGAGTCCTTCGACTACTTTAACTATTGGCCCAGAACCGAATGTTAACTTATCTAATATTTGTTGCTTGCTAAATCCTGACCAATGCTGCAATGCAGCCATTACCTCAGGAGAACTTTTGACAAATGATTTCAAATTTTTCACCAACTGGTATAAATTAGGGTATTGTGTATCTATGTGATCGGCTGCATCGAATTGTAAATCGACTTCTTTTGAAGGATCGGAATCTGTGAATGATGAACCATCGTCGCCAGAGTAAGTCCAATAACTTGGTGTCCATCCCGGTTCACCATCACAAGGTATGCCCAAAGCTGAAATCTTCCCCCGATTTTGTTTTGTAACAGCATCAACATTATATACTGGTTCTGGGGAACTATTACAAGGATTAGGTGGAATAGGGGCGCCATCCCCACCATTACCTCCTCCGGTACTGCCACCGCCAGTATCTCCACCGCCTGTACCGCCACCGCCTCCTGCTACATCGACCCATTCACTCCAGCAGTAACTATAGAACGATATAGAGGTACATTTATTACAATTGTCGCAACCTTCCTGTCCCCATACACAGTAACCCCATTGTGGAATAAAAGGGCAGTCTGTATATGTTATACTAATATTCTCGCAAACCTCCATATAATACATGCTTCCAACGGTTTGGTTGGATGGTTGGGTATTGAGAATAATTTCCCTTGGTGAGTGGTTGTTGCTTCTGAAAATAGTTTTATTGGTGATGGTAAATTTGGTATGACCGAGCACCGCTTTATCGAGCATCATAAAAAATATAGCGAAATACTCTGCCGCATCATTCAGCTTATTATCTTCATTCGGCAACCGTTGATACTGCCAATCGCATAAATAACTGATGGATGTATCTGTCGGGGATGTTTTTATGACCATGGAAGCATTTACATAATTCTGGGAATCCCTTACAAACGGCACATAATAGATATTTACAGGCTGGGGGTCTTTACTATCATGGGGCGTTGTTGTTCCAAATACTCCTACCAGAGAAGACGAGGCTGACTTGGCAGTATATCTGACCGTCTTATCCCAATATGGATACCCGATCCGTTTCACGGTTTCTTTTATAAAGGGTTTTTGTGCATTGATTCTTTTCACATATTCCACAATGGCTTTTTCTGCAGGGTCGTTACTTCTATGCAAGTTGGTAAACCTGGCTTCGGTGGTTAAACCTGTTTCTTGGGCAGTCGGGAAATCGGTTTTGCGGCAGGATATATACAGACATATCATTGTCAGAGACATCAGCCATGTCAATTTTCTCATGCGTGTTGGTTTTAATAGATCTAACTTAATCTGCCCGACAGACAAATGCAACGGGAAAAACCCCGTATTTGGTTCGGCCAGTATCTATTTTTTAGATGCCATCACGAAAAATCTTCTAAAAGACACTTCCCATCAACACTTCTTTCAGCGCAGCAAACTCCGGCCTGATCAATATACTTTTCTTTTGTTTGCTGAACAGTTCCCGCACCTGTTCGGGAGTTGGTACCTTCAGGCCTGTGGCGGCTTCCACTGTATCGGGGAATTTGACAGGATGTGCTGTTTCAAGAAATATTCCTTTCTGATCCGGATGATGCGATAAGTATGTTTCAAGCGCATCATAGCCAACAGCGCCATGAGGATCGGCGATGTAGCCATGCTGGTGATATAGATCATGGAGGGCCTTCATCGTTTGCGTGTCTGTAACCCTGTAACCAGAGATATGTGATGTGATCTGCCGGTGGTCTTTGCCAAACAATTCTAGTATGCGTACAAAATTGCTGGGATTGCCTACATCCATGGCATTGGAAATAGTAGGAGTGGCTTGCCTCGGATGATAATTGCCGCTTAACAGGTAATCAACTACCGCATCATTGCTGTTGCAGGCTGCGATGAAATGGTTTACCGGCAGGCCGCTTACATGCGCCAGCAACCCCGCGCAGAGATTCCCCAGATTACCGCTCGGTACGGCTATCACCGGCGGATGGCCTGCATCCGTCCACTGGCGCAGCGCAAAAAAATAATACAGCTGCTGCGGTAACCATCGCGCCACATTAATGGAGTTAGCTGATGTAAGGTTGCGCCTTGCCATCAGTTCCGCATCCATAAATGCTTCTTTTACCATGGCCTGGCAATCATCGAAGCTGCCTGCCACTTCCAGCGCGGTAATGTTTTTCTCGCACGTAGTAAGCTGCAGTTCCTGCACGGGACTCACCTTGCCGGATGGGTACAGGATCACCACATCCACACCTTCCACTCCCAGGAAACCACTGGCTACCGCACCGCCGGTATCGCCCGATGTAGCAACGAGAACAGTTGTGCGCACATCTTTTTCCCTTGAAAAATACCCGAGGCAACGACTCATGAACCTGGCGCCCACATCCTTGAAAGCAAGCGTAGGCCCATGAAATAATTCCAGTGAATATATATTGTCCGTTACCCGCACCAGTGGAAAAGGGAATGCCACCGTTTCTGTTATCATGCGAAACAAGACATCATCAGGAATACTATCCTGCGTGTACGGGCGCATTACCCGGAACCCGATCTCCTCATGTGAAAACCCAGGCAGGTTTTGCAGGAATGCTTTATCAACAGAAGGGATGCTTTCAGGGAAATACAATCCCTTATCGGGTGCCTGTCCCTTTAGTGTTGCCGTTTTAAAATCTACATCTGGCGTATTGCGGTTGAGGCTGTAATATTTCATAAATAAGTATTCAATCTTTTTTTGATAAAGGACCGTCTTCCACCACTTCAATACCCTTGTGGTTTACGGTGGTTACATAAGTATGGTGTTCCAATGATAACCGTTGGTAGATGCCTGTCATTTCCTGTTCCACTTGCCTGGCAGTCTGTTCGTCCTTGCTCAGCATAAAGATGGAAGGGCCTGATCCGGAGATGCCGCCTCCCAATGCACCGGCTTCTTTGCATCGTGTTTTTACTTCATCAAAGCCCGGTATCAATATGCTTCTTACAGGTTCTACCAATACATCTTCAAGTGAGCGGCTGATCAGCGCATAATCTTTCTGGAGAAGCCCTGCCACCAATCCTGCCACATTGCCCCATTGCCTTACCGCATCTTTGAATTGTACCTGTTGTTTCAGAATACTCCGCGCATCTGCCGTGCGCACTTCTATCTGCGGGTGTACGATGGTTACATACAGATCGGGCGCCGTTAAGGGTATAATATCCAGTGGATGAATAGAACGTACCAGCGTAACTCCTCCGTAAATGCAGGGCGCAATATTATCTGCATGCTTTACGCCCGATGCCAGTTTTTCTCCCTGCATGGCAAAGCGCACCAGCTCCTGCCTGGAAAAAATATTACCGAAGAGATGGTTGGCTGCCACCACCGCTCCTGCTGCACTGGCCGCGCTGGAACCAACGCCACTGCCGGGTTTGATATGCTTGTTGATCCGGAGCTCCAGCCCCGCATCTATCTTCGCCTCCTCCAGCATGGCATACAAAGCAGCGCCGGCCACGTTTTTATCCGGCTCTTCCGGAAGCCCAAAATCATCTTCATTCACAATAGATATTCCAGGCATATCGGTAAAACGAACATGCATTTCATCATACGGCTCTTTTACCGCGAATCCTAACACATCAAACCCGCAAACCATATTGGCCACAGTAGCAGGCGCCCGCAATGAAACAGTATCCAACTTCTTTTCTTCCATCTTCCTGTTTTTAATTTTTGACTTTTGATTTGGCATCATCTCCCTACTCTTATAATATCCGCAAACACCCCTGATGCCGTTACATCAGCGCCTGCACCGGCGCCTTTGATCACGAGCGGCTGTTCAGGATACCTGTCGGTATAGAACAATACAAGGTTATCCTTCCCGTACAGGTGGTAGAAATCAGAATCATCAGGTATATGGCGCAGGCCTACAGCTGCTTTGCCATTTTCATAAGAAGCCACGAATTTCAGTTTACAGTTTTCTACGGCGGCAGCATCATATAAGGCTTTGAAATGTTTTTCCTGGCGCAGCATTTCCGCATAAAAATCTTCCACACTGCCCTCGAAACAGGAAGCGGGCAGGAAATATTCATTTGTGATGTCGTCCATCTCTATCTGTTGCCCCGCTTCCCTTGCCAGTATCATGATCTTGCGCATTACATCCGTGCCGCCAAGGTCGAGGCGCGGATCAGGCTCGGTATATCCTTCTGCCTGCGCCCGCCGCACTATTTCCGCAAAAGGTATTTTACCATCGTAATGGTTGAACACAAAATTGAGTGTGCCCGATAACACCGCCTGTATGGTATTTACTTTATCGCCGCTGCGCAGCAGGTCGTTCAGTGTGCCGATCACCGGCAGGCCTGCCCCTACATTGGTTTCAAAAAGAAAAGGAGCATTGTATTCCCTCGCGAGCGATTTCAGGTGTTTGTAGGAAGTATAGGATGAGGAACATGCTATCTTGTTACAGGCAACTACCGACACACTTTTCTCCAGCAGGCTGCCATAAACAGAAGCCACTTCTGCATTGGCCGTTACATCCACAAATACACTGTTGCGCAGGTTTTTACTGATGATATTTTCCACGAAGGAATGAATATTGCCTTCCGGCGCATCCGCCATTCGTTCTTTCCAGTTGTGTAAAGAAATGCCTTCTTCACTCATCCATACCTTACGGCTATTGGCAAGGCCTGTTATGCGCAATTGCACACGGAGCTCATCCTGCAGAAAAGCCAGCTGCTTATTGATCTGTGCAAGCAGCCTGCCGCCTACATTGCCCGTTCCGGCAATGAATACATTGAGTTGTTTGTAGGTGGTTTCAAAGAATGCTTCATGCAATACGTTAATGGCCTTGCGTACATCTGAAAAGGCAATCACTGCCGATATGTTTTTTTCTGATGAACCCTGGGCTATGGCCCGCACATTAATACCATTCCTCCCCAGCGCACCAAACATTTTACCACTGATGCCGGGATGGCTCTTCATCTGTTCACCTACCAGCGCCAGTATCGACAAACCCGTTTCCACTTTCAACGGCTCCAGCTGTCCTTTGCGGATCTCGTAGTTGAAGGTATTGTCAACAGCCAGCTTGGCTTTATCAGTATCCGCTTCATTGATCGCTACACAAATGGAATGTTCGGAAGAGCTTTGCGTGATCAGGATCACATTCACACTTTCTCCGGCCAGCGCTTCAAAAAGCCTGCGCGAAAAACCGGGAATGCCGATCATGCCGCTGCCTTCGAGACTTAACAGCGTTACTTTATTAATGCTGGAAATGCCGCGTATAATATTATCCGAAGCCACACTGCCGCTCTCTATCAGCGTACCATCATCACCGGGTGCAAAAGTATTCTTTACCCATACCGGTATCTTCCTGTCCATCACCGGCTGAATGGTAGGAGGGTAAATAATCTTGGCGCCGAAATGCGAAAGCTCCATAGCCTCCTGGTAAGAGATGCGGGCGATAGGTCTCGCATTCTGCACCAGCCTGGGATCTGCCGTCATCATCCCGCTCACATCTGTCCATATTTCCAGCACCGATGCCTGTACCGATGCGGCATAAATAGCACCGGTAAAATCGGAACCCCCTCGTCCCAGCGTGGTGGTATTACCCCTGGCATCACCTGCAATAAACCCCGGGGCAATATACAGGCTGTACTGGTGTTCGGAAAGATAATGGCTGATGTTCTGACCCGTTACGGGAAGGTCAACAGAAGCATTTCCATAACGGTCATTGGTAACGATCAGCTTCCGTGAATCCAGCCAGTGCTGATCCAGCTGCATGGAGCTGCAGGCGGCGGAAATGATGAGTGACGACAGCAACTCACCATAACTCACGATCCTGTCTTTGGTCCTGGAAGATAATTCTCCCAGCAGGAACACGCCATCGCAGATGCTGTCCAGTTCATTGAAATGCTGTTTCACAAGACTCAATGTGGCGCTTTGCTGTTGTATCGGAAGCAGTTCACGCACAGTATCGAGATGGCGCGCTTCCATGTCTTTGAGCAATTGCCTGTAAGAGGTGTCGCCGGCGGATGCCAGCTCCCCGGTTTTCAATAACTGGTCGGTTACGCCGCCCATGGCTGAAACCACCAGTATCACGGGCTCTTTGTCGGTGGATCGTTGTACGATCGATATTACTTTTTTCATATTGGCCGCACTCGCAACGGAGCTGCCGCCAAATTTGATTACCTGCATGTTGTATTTAATAAAAGATGAAAGAAAAACAGAGATCTCCCTTCAGGAGACACAGCCCGCGCGGGGCCCTATGGTGATATGATACTGCTTAACCCTTTACAGGGTTGTGGTGGTGGTAATAATGGTAATAGCAACAGCCGTAAACAGGGTTCCTGTTTGTGAAGAAAGAATAGAATATGACGGCTGGTATATCATTGTCTATCGTAAAAGTAGGGAAATGATATTGGATTCCCGGAATTTCAGGGCAGTTTTTTTATACAAGGT
>DASVLZ010000296.1:0-2688 GCA_036384615.1 Sediminibacterium sp. | reverse complement strand
CGAGATGACCAGCTGCGTTTTGGTTTTATCTTCTCCCACCAGTGAAACAAAATCTTTATCGAGGAATATTTTTTCCCTGTACACGCCATTGCGTATAAAGATGATACGCTGACTGCCCGATGCCTGCGGCAGGCTGTTGATCGCCTGCTGAATACTGGTAAAATCCCCGTTGCCCGACTGATCCACCACGATCACGGGCGCCTGTTGTGCATGCACAGGATAACCTGCCGTGCAGGGCAGCACCAAGAATATGCGGACAATATAAGTAGCCAGTCTTCTGAGCATGTTTTTATTTAACGCCTTTCGGTACCTGTTTCACCAGCCATTGAACCAGTTCATTGGCTGCCTTGAAATTTTCGTATTCCGCGGGCAGTCTCCTGCCATCGGTATATTCATTGTATATCCAGGGATCACCTGTTGCGAAAACAGTACCCTTGCCTATCCTGGCCACGGCGAAGATCACCAGATCATCTTTTTTCAGGTAAGCTTCAGCTGGCGCTTTCAGGGTCATGGAGGAAACTTCTTTCTGGTATATTTTTTTCACAGACAGAAGTATCCTGTTACCCGGCGGTACATCCACTTTACCCGGAGAAAAATCACTGGTGGGTACGCGGTTGTAACTGTCTTCATTAAAATGGATGCCGAACTTTTCGGCCAGTATATTAAAATGTTCAAATTCAGCATTGCCTTTGTCGTTATGCATCAGTACCAGCACGCCGCCTTTCTTTACCCAGTTATATATTTCTTCTGCATTTTTGGGCTGCATGTAATTAGGTGTAGGATTGTCACCGGTATTGTCTGCATCTACTATAATGTAAATATCCGCTTTGCCCAGGTTGGCTGCCGTAGGCGCTTCGCTGAGTGTGCGGGTTTGCAGGCCATAACTCCGGAAGATATTCCCCAGTAAAGAGAACCCGCTGTTCGGCATTTCATTCCACTTGTAATGCCAGGCAATGGTGGTTCCGGTAATATCTTTTTTTCTTTCTGCATTGAAATAGTCATCGAGCATTACCGTCTTTCCCTTGCCAATGCCCAATGTGGGCAGCATATCCATTTCATTGGCAGCCTGTATAAATGCCCCCACTCCTTTGGGATCATTCACCACTACTTTTTCACTCATATAATATGCATAGCTGCCATCGCGGTAGGGGTTACCACCCAGGCCGCTTACGCTTACAGTGCCTTTGAGTTCCGTAAGGCCGTTGGCATCTGTGGCTATAAATTCTTTCAGGATGCCCGCATATCCCTTCTTTGCCGTTTCGAGGTATGTGGCAGGCAGGTAGCCCAGCCGTACGCCTTTGGCCAGGGCATATACAAACATGCTGCTGGCAGAAGCTTCATAATAATTACCCTTTTCCTTAGGCATATCGATCACATCATACCAGAGGCCATTGGGTTGCTGTGCTTTTTTTACAGCTTCGGCAAAACGTTTCAGTATGCCGGCTATTGAATCGCGGTAAGGATTATCCGCCGGAAAGTTCTCCAGCACATCCACCATGGCATTACCGAACCAGCCCATGGCCCTCGCCCATATATGCGGTGATAATCCTGTTTTGGGATCAGCCCATTTCTGCTGGCGGCTTTCATCCCATGCATGGTACAGCAATCCTGTTTTAGGATCGCGTGCATGCTGCTCTATCCATACAAACTGTTTGCCTATATCATTGAATGCCTCCTTATCATGAAAGGCAGCGGCATATTCCGCATAAAAAGGTTGCCCCATATATAACCCATCGAGCCATACCTGGTAGGGATATATTTTTTTATGCCAGAAGCTTCCCTGGTTAGTGCGGGGTTGTGTACGCAGCTGGTTCCGGAGCGTGGTAGCTGCCTTGTAATATTTTTCCTTACCCGTTACATGGTACAGTGTAAGCAGCACGCGGCCGCACAATACATTATCAATATTATAATCCTGCTGTTTGTATGTGCGGATCTCCCCTTTATCGTTCACAAAAAAATCCATGGATTTCTGCATATACTGGAAATACTTTCCATCGCCGGTATGCAGCCATAAGCCCTCGATCCCTTTCAGGATCACACCCTGGTCGTAGGTCCACCGTGCAGGACGTGCAGGGTTGGTAAACAGGGAGTCTTTCCAGATGGTCATGACCGTTGCAGCCATTTTCTCTGCGGGAGTTTGCGAGAAGCCATTTCCTGTTGCGAGGAATGCCAGCATAACCGGTAACATCAGTTGCTTTTTCATGCGCTTACTTGAATTGGAGTGAGGATTCTTTTGCTCCAAAATTAAACCTCACAGTCTTTTCTGCTCCGGATTTATTGGTATGACTGATGATGATCTTATCGGAACGGTCGCCGTTTACACTGAAAAGCAGTTTCGCCTGGGGATACACCAGGTTATCGAAACGGATATTGTTTGCGTTCTGTATAGCCACTACCGGGTCGGTATCTGCCGGTTCCAAGTGCACATTTTTGAAGAGAATATCCGTTCCCTCTATACATTCGATCCCTTTCCTGGACCGGATAACCATATTCTCCATGGTAATATTGCTTACGTTCATCTCAGGTATGCCACGTATAAAGACCGCTTTCGCCGCTCCGCGGCAAACAATATTGCTGATATGGAAATCGCGGAAAACAGGTGTTGCTTCCGTTACCGGCAGCATTTGCACCGCGGGCAGTTCCCTTTTTTCGCCAGCCAGCGGCACGGGGTCTTTTGCCGCATAATAC
>DASVLZ010000295.1:0-8022 GCA_036384615.1 Sediminibacterium sp. | reverse complement strand
GCCTGTACAATCTGTGGCTATTTGCCTGTAGACTTTCCCGGATAGTTTATTTGATCATGGGCGTTTTATATACCGATATGTTCAGTGCACTGCTGCCGCTGCCCAATACCTGGTCTATCAACCCGTAACCTTTTGCGTAATAGGAGTGGCCCGATAGCATTGTCTGGTAAGTGGTGCTGCCATCGGCTTTGAACATGATATCGCGCTGCACATCTATCACATTATCGTATGTTTTTCCTCCTACCGTATGCGATATGGTATTTTTAGAGATGATCTTGAATACGGCTTTGGCAACGCCGACCTGGCTGGTATTGGTGTTGGCATCGGTAACCTTTACTTTACCATATTCTCCCGACTCCCATGTATCGTTAATATTGGCATTAGGCTTCAGGAAGCAATAGGAAATAAAATGATCGGGTATGCTGTCGAAGATCAGCGTATAGTCAAAATCCACTGTGCTGAGCGCATAATAATCGCCGGAAGTGTTTTTGGCAAAATAAAAAGTATCCGTAAGCCTGGTGCCGAACTTATAATATACCAGCGGATCGCCCTGCGCCTGTACGGGCTGGTCAGAGATGATCACGGTGAATGTATCGATATTGCCGATATCAGGGGTATAATCATATACCCAGCTCGAGCCCGGTGTAAGGGGAAAATAATCCGTATTGGTAGATCCACCGGAACCGCCTGTATTACCCCCGTTCACGCTGCCATCCGAATTGATGGAGAAAGTGCACATATTATTGCCGAAGAACACGGAAAAATCAAACTGTTTGTTCAGGATGGGGGTGCCTTTGCCTTTCAGCTTGATGGCGTTCTGGCCGGCGCTCACTACGAAGCCGGAGTCGAGAAACCACATGCCGTTAACGGTATCGGAATATATCTTGTATTTGCCGGCAGTGGTAAAGTTTACGTTTACGGTAACATAGTTACTGCTGTTCAGGGGCGTATCTACCTGGTAAGTGCCCGATACGGTAATGTTCTTGCAAAAACCGAGGGAATCGATCAGTTCCCCGTCTGCCGGGCTGTTGAAACCGCCTTTTTCCACGCTGGTCTCTTTCTGGCATGCAACAAAGGCAAGGGTCATAGCAAAGAGTACAGCCAATGCCTGTAGGGTATTGCGGGTGTTTTTCATAAGCTTACATCTTCGTATATCAGATAACGGATCGGTGTCTGGCGCTGCCTGAGAGGGTAAATTACTGTTTTTTCGGCATTGCCGGGCGGTTTTAAGAGAACGATAGCAGTTCTTCCAGGCTTTCACCGGCCGCTTTAATGGTGGCATCCAGGTCTTCATAGCTAAGCGCCTGGTTCAGGAACCAGCTTTCAAAGGCCGATGGCGGCAGGTAAATGCCCCGCCTGAGCATGGCATGGAAGAAATGGTTGAACCGGGTATTATCTGCCGATGCGGCACCGGCAAAATCTTTCACCGGGTGGTCGCTGAAATGCACGCTGATCATGGAGCCCATACGGTTGATCATATAAGGTATACCGCTGGCCTGGAATATCCGGTCAAGCCCCTGATGCAGGTATTCTGTTTTGGCTGCCAGTTCTGTATAGATGGATGGATGCGACTGCAGTTCGCTGAGTGTTGTATAGCCCGCGATCATGGCAATGGGGTTGCCGCTCAGTGTGCCGGCCTGGTATACATTGCCCAGTGGCGCTATCTTTTCCATGATCTCTCTCTTTCCCCCGAAAGCGCCTACCGGCATACCACCCCCGATCACTTTCCCGTAAGTAACCAGGTCGGCCCGCATGCCCAGCACCTCCTGTGCGCCGCCGGGAGCAAGGCGGAAACCGGTCATTACTTCATCAAATATGAATACGATGCCCTCCCTGTCGCAGATACTGCGCAATCCTTCAATAAACCCGGGCTCGGGAAGTATACAACCCATATTGCCTGCCACGGGTTCAATGATGATGGCGGCGATCTCTCCCGGGTGTGCTGCTACAGTGTTCGCTACAGCCTCCAGGTCGTTATAGGCACAGGTAAGAGTATCGTTGGATACACCCCCGCTTACGCCGGGTACTGTTTGTATATTGAATGTGGCCAGCCCGCTTCCCGCTTTTACCAGGAAAGCATCTGCATGGCCATGATAACATCCTTCAAATTTGATGAACTTATTCCTGCCGGTATACCCCCGTGCCAGCCGCAGTGCGCTCATACAGGCTTCCGTGCCGCTGCTCACCATACGGATCATATCTATATTGGGAGCCATTGCCCTGATCAGCTCGGCCATTTCTATTTCCAGTTCCGTAGGTGCGCCGTACGATGTGGAGTCGAGTGCTTTTTCGCGGATGGCATTCACCACAGGTTCATATGCATGTCCCAGGATCATTGGCCCCCAGGAAGCGATATAATCAATATAACGGTTCCCATCCTCATCATACAGGTAAGCGCCTTTGGCTTTTTTGATAAACAGGGGCGTACCGCCCACGCTCTTAAATGCCCTTACAGGCGAATTAACACCACCGGGAATGGATTGCTGGGCGCGGGTAAAGAGTTGCTGGCTTTTGGGATACATATAGTGAGTTGTGAGTAGTGAGTCAACTGGCTATTTTAGCATGCCGGTTAATAATTTGAATGTTTGAATAATAATTTCTTTTAAATGGACTGTTTGCTCTGCTGAAATGAAGTTGAGTTTTGTGGCCATGAATATGATTGTGTCTGTCTCGATCAGGGATCCTCTTGCAATTTCGAAAAAACGCCTTCTTTCTGTAACTGATTTCCGGGAAGAGCCTTCGGCTATATTCAAATGTACCGACAATGAAGCCCTTCGAATTTGTTGTGACATTACAAACCTTTCTTCTGTTGGAAATAGTCGTGTCAGCAGGTAACATGCTATTACCAGTTTTTCCGAATAGGTAAAAACAGTAAGCCTGGTATGTGCCAGTTCCAAAAACATGCTTAAACCTAAATAAAACTCACTACTCACCACTCACTCAAACCGTGTTTTTTACCGTACAAATACCCTACCCCAGCAACCTCACCGCCTCCTTCGCAAAATAAGTGGCTATCATATCAGCACCTGCGCGCTTGATAGCTGTGAGGGATTCGATGATGGCTTTTTCTTCGTTCAGCCATCCCTGTTGCGCGGCGGCTTTGATCATGGCATATTCGCCGCTCACCTGGTAGGCGCTTACGGGAACCTCTACCGTATTCTTTATTTCGCGTATGATATCGAGGTATGCCAGTGCCGGTTTTACCATTACGATATCTGCCCCTTCTTCCACATCCATCAGCGTTTCGCGTATGGCTTCGGTGCGGTTGGCAAAGTCCATCTGGTATGTTTTCTTATCGCCAAAGCCCGGTGCACTATCCAATGCATCGCGGAAAGGGCCATAAAAACAGGATGCATATTTGGCACTGTAACTCATGATTCCCGTTCTGGTATATCCCGCTTCTTCCAGTGCCAGCCGTATGGCGCCTATGCGGCCGTCCATCATATCGCTGGGCGCTACAAAGTCTGCGCCTGCCGCGGCATGGCTTATGCTCATTTTTACAAGGGCTTCCACGGTTTCATCATTTACGATCTCGCCGTCTTTTACAATGCCATCATGGCCGTAAGAAGAGTAGGGGTCCAGCGCCACATCTGTCATCACCAGCATTCCCGGCACAGCTTCCTTGATGGATTGTATACTGCGCTGCATCAGGCCGTTTTTATTCCATGCTTCTTTGCCGGTGTTGTCCTTCAGCTCATCACTGCATTTAATAAACAGCAGCACACTGCGTATGCCCATCCCCCATAATTCTTTTACCTCCTTCACTGTAAGGTCAAGCGATCTCCTGGAATAGCCCGGCATGGATGCGATGGGAGTGGAAATATTACTGCCTTCATCAATGAATAAGGGTGCGATAAAATCTGCAGGCGTTACTATGGTTTCAGCCACCAGTGAGCGTATGGCGGGCGACTGGCGTAGTATGCGGTTCCTTCTCGGCAATATCATGGTCTTATGTATTGGATGAATGAATGGGTGATAACCAGTCTGCCGGCTGCTGGCAGGCTTTCAGTAATTTTTCTTCCTCGCTGCCCGGTTTGGGATGGTGGTCGTATTCCCACCTGGCCCTTGGCGGAAGGCTCATCAGTATGCTTTCCGTGCGGCCATTTGTTTTGAGGCCGAATACGGTGCCGCGGTCATGGATCAGGTTAAATTCCACATACCGCCCGCGCCTGATCTCCTGCCATTCCACTTCTCTTTCTCCATAGGGCATACTTTTTCTTTTCTGCACGATGGGCAGGTAACTCTCCAGGAAACAGTTACCGTTTTCCTGCTGAAAGCGGAACAGGGTTTCCAGGTCCATTCTCTCACCAGGACGCACATGATCATAGAACACGCCGCCAATGCCCCTGGTTTCATTGTTGCGGTGCCTGTTGGCAAAATATTCATCGCATTGTTTTTTATACAATGGATAGATATCATCCCCGAAGGGATCAATAGCCTTTTTTAATGTGGAATGAAAATGCCTGGCATCTTCTTCAAAAAGATAATAGGGAGTAAGATCGGCCCCGCCGCCAAACCACCGGTCGCATACATGATCGTTTTCATCATACAGTTCAAAATACCGCCAGTTGGCATGCGTGGTGGGCACATAAGGGTTTACAGGATGCAATACCATCGACAACCCGCAGGCAAACCATTTTTCGCCTGTAATGCCCAGGTGTTTGCGCATGGTGTCTGTAACCCTTCCATATACCACGGAAACATTCACACCACCTTTTTCAAGAAAATCACCATTGGCGATCACGCGTGTTCTGCCGCCCCCGCCTTTGCCCTCATGCCGCTGCCATTCATCTGTTCTGAATACGGCTTTACCATCTTCCTGCTCCAGCGTCTGGCAAATACTGTCCTGCAATTCATAGATATAATGTATCCACTGTTCGCGGAACGCACGGGTCTCAGTTTTGTATGTGTGGGGTTCGGACATAAAAAGTCAAAAGTGAAAAATCAAAATTCAAAAAATATAGGGTTGTTTTCAGGAGAGATGGCGATAGTCTTTTACAGTATTCACAAAAGCTTTTGCATGGTCAACAGGCACATTGGGCAGTATACCGTGGCCAAGGTTGGCGATATATCTCCCGGGGCCGAAAGCCTGAAGCATTTGTTTGGTTTCTTTTTCGATCATGGGTATGGGCGATAACAATTTGGCGGGATCAAGGTTGCCCTGTAACGTAACTTTCTTTCCCGCAAACTGTCTTGCCATAGATGCTTTAATACACCAGTCGATCCCCAGCCCATGCGCACCTGTTGCCGCCATGCCTGCAAGGCTGTGCCAGGCGCCTTTGGCAAAAATGATAACAGGTACATCATCCTTCAGGGCAGCAACGATCTGGCGGATATACTGCAATGAGAATTCCTCAAAATCATGCTGGCTCAGCAGGCCGCCCCAGCTATCGAATAATTGTATGATATCAGCACCTGCCGCCACCTGTGCTTTCAGGTATGCGATCGTGGTGTCGGTGATCATCTGCAGTACCTTATGCGCCAGCTCGGGTTGTGTGTAACAGAATGCTTTTGCTTCATCAAAAGTTTTGGAGCCCTTGCCCTGTACCATATAACACAGCAGTGTCCATGGCGCGCCGGCAAAACCGATCAGCGGCACGCGGCCGTTCAGTTCTTTTTTGATAAGCTGTATGGCCTCGAAAACATATCCCAGTGATTCATGCACATCCGGAATGCGGATGCGTGAAAGGTCTTTCGGTGTTTGTATGGGCAGGGGAAGATAAGGGCCTTTGCTTTCTACCAATTGCACTTCCAGCCCCATTGCCTGCGGTACCACCAGTATATCTGAAAACAGGATGGCGGCATCCACACCGATGATGTCTACGGGTTGCAATGTTATTGCACAGGCAAGTTCCGGTGTCTGGCATCGCTCAAAGAAGCCGTATTTTTCGCGCAGCACCATATATTCAGGCAGGTACCTGCCCGCCTGGCGCATCATCCATACAGGTGTTCTTTCTGTGGATTCTCCCCTGAGGGTCTTGAGTATAATATCATTTTGAAACATCGGGTCTGGTGGTTAAGCGGTTGCACGATACTGTGTAGTGAATAGCCGTTTCAGGGCGAAAAATGATCCAGCGCCAGCTGCACTACACTATTTTTTACAGGTGTATTGCTCACAATGATTTTATTGGGAAAATGCCGGCTGATAGTTTCAGCGGTAGAAGAGCCTATGGCAAATGCTATGGTGGTTTCAGGCATTTTGTTCTTGATATAAAAACTCTCTACTGTACTGGGACTGAAAAACAGGATACCATCATATTTCCTGGTGATCTCCTGCGGGGTGAGTGCTGTCTGGTATACGGTGATTTCGTTTACCTCCATGCCATTTGCCCGCAGTTTATCAGGCAGTTCATTGCGCCGTTTGTTGCCGGCGAAGAAAATAACTTCATCGGTATCGGCATGTGCAAGAATATCATCTGCAAGGGCAGAAGCCGTAGTAGCGGTTCCGCCAAGTTTTTCAGCACCGAAATATGCCTGCACTTTTTCCCGGGTATGATACCCTATGCAGTAAATGCTCCATTCGGGCACGGCGCCTTCCAGCAATTCCGTTACGGCTTCCACTGCCGCCGCGCTGGTAAACACTACCGTGGCATATTGCGTGGCCGCCTGCTCTATTTCCTGCTGCACTTCTATAGACAGTATGGATTCTGTTTTGATAAAGGAAACCATATCCAGCACAATACCTTTTTCACGGGCTTTTTCTGTCCAGGAACTGTCTAACTGCCGTGTGGCTAATATGTATGCTTTAGTATCCGGCATGTCGCATAGCGTCTATAATAGGTTGTGCGCCCTGTTCCAGCAGTTGCCTGGCTGCAGCGGCGCCCAGGCCTGCAGCGTTCTCTGTATCGGCTTCCAGGATGATCTCCGCTTTTTGTTTTCCATCCGGTGAAAGCACATTTCCTTCAAAGCGGAGTTTGCCATTCTTCACCTGTGCCAGTGCGCTGATAGGGGTGGAACATCCGCCCATCAGCACGCGGAGAAAATCTTTTTCCGCCTGTGTACACAATGCAGTGTCGGCATGGTTAAGGAACCGGCAGGCTTCTTTAGTGGCAATGTCCTCTTCCCTGCAAACCACCATGATGGCTCCCTGCGAAGGTGCGGGAAGCATCCAGTCCAGCTCCACCGCATTCTCCGGCCGCAGGCCAATACGCTCCAGTCCTGCTGCTGCAAAGATGGCACCATTCCACTGGTTTTCGGCCAGTTTTTGCATACGGGTATTTACATTTCCGCGCAGGTTTTCGATATGGTGTTGCGGGTACCTGTTCAGCCACTGCGCTTTGCGTCGCACGCTGCTGGTGGCAATGATAAAATGTGGAATATCAGAGGCAGAAGCGTTTTTCACGTTTAACCATTCACCTTTCACATATCCCAGTTTTCCGGGAATGTCCGCACTTTTATACACCAGCAGGTCTTTATAGGATGCCCTTTCCAGTATGGCCGCCTGCTGCAGCCCTTTGGCCAGCTGCGTGGGCACATCCTTCATGGAATGAACCGCAATATCTATCCGGTTACTGAGTAGTGCTGCATCGAGCGTCCTGGTAAATACGCCCTGTACGCCCATGGCATAGAGGGGTGTAACCAGGTCTATATCGCCATCACTTTTAATAGGTACCAGTTCGGCGTCTATACCTGTTTGTTGCAGCTGTTGCTGTACAAGTGTGGCCTGCCACACAGCCAGCTGGCTGTCGCGTGTTCCTATCCTGATGTGTTTCTTCATGATTAACCGGCGGTCATGAAATCATTGATCGCCTCAATATAATAACATCCCGGCTGATGTTGGCGCCGCATTTTTACGGCCACGTTATTCACCACCTTTTGTATGGCGGCAGGGTCTACCGGCCCTGCAAAAGCGGGATATGATGAAAGAAAAAGGTCGCAGGAGTGCATGTCGTTCAACTTTTGCTTCAGCGCTTTTAATACGCCTATATGGCCCCTTTGCTGCAGCCACTCCGTAAATTCCTGCATATGGCCCGCTATAATCTTCTCTGCCTTAGGCACTTCTGCCTGTCTTTTCTGCAGGGT
>DASVLZ010000294.1:0-3359 GCA_036384615.1 Sediminibacterium sp. | reverse complement strand
CCTGTACCGCAGGTATGGCCATGGCACTACTGCCTTTACCGGGCTCGCGCAATATCCTTCTCTCTTCAATGCCGGTACGGGTACGGATCCATTCATCGTTGGTATCCACTATTTTTTCAAGGTCGAAATTGGTAAGTTTTGTTTCGGGAACATATCCGCCAACACAGGTGATTGCTGCAGTGAGTTTGCTCATACTTGATAGGATCTACTGAAATTAAAGTGCAAATATCATGGGAAAAGTCAAAAGTGAAAAGTCAAAGTGAAGGGCAATAATTAGCAGCCCTCCAACAGGCGGCCATTAACCAATTAACCGATTACTTATCAACGTGTCAACCAATCATCTGATTATCAATATATTAAATTCTTTTCTCTGCCGCAGGCCCAAACTTGCCTTTAACACCTCTTTTTGCCATATTTTTGATTCGGTATGATCGCCTTTGTACGGGGACAGTTTGCTGTAAAAACACCGGCCCGGGTGGTGGTGGATGTGAATGGGGTTGGATACGACCTGCAGGTAAGTCTGCATACCTATTCTGCCATCAGTAACAAAGAAAGCGGATTGCTGTTTACCTACCTGCACATTACTGAGAATGCACACACTTTATTCGGCTTTGCGGAACTGGCGGAAAAGGAAATGTTTCTGCAACTGATCAGCGTATCAGGCATAGGTGCGGCAACAGCGCGGATGATGCTATCGGGCATGAAGCCTGATGAGATCGCAAGGGCCATCGTCCAGGGCAACACAAGGCAACTGGAAGGGATCAAAGGGATAGGGAAAAAATCCGCCGAAAGGCTGATCGTTGAGCTGAAGGATAAACTCGGTAAGCTATCCTCCGATACGATATCCGGCAGCCAGGGGATACCATCGGTTGATCATGATGCGGTCAACGCCCTGATAGCCCTCGGCATCGGCAGGCCGATGGCGGAAAATGCAGTGAAAAAGACCATGAAGACAATAGAAGGGGATAGCTCGCTGGAAGACATCATCAAACAATCACTTAAGAACCTCTGAGAGATACTTCATTTTTTACGTAAAGCGCCACATTATAGATCCATTGCTACTTAACTAAGCTGAATTGTTTGAAGCCTCTTAGCCGTCTTATAACTGCTGCGGTCCTGATCTTGTCGGGAATACAGGCTATTGCCCAGAAAGATACTACGCGCTACCCCATCAGCGACAGAAGAGGCGATCCGTTATCCAATACAAGCAGGAACCCCTTCGACCTGCGCGATACCGGCCTGATCAAACGTGATATAGAATACGATCCCAAGACCAGGCAATACTATATCATTGAAAAAATAGGCAACAGTTATTACCGTGTGCCTACTTCCATGAGCTTTGAAGAGTTCTGGCGCATACGCTCCCAGCAGGCAGAATCGGATTACTTCAAACGCCGTGCCGAAGCATTGTCGAGACTCAACCTCAAATCACCCAGGCCGCATACCCGTGTTTACGACCGCCTGTTCGACCGCATATTCGGCACATCGGGCAATGGATTGAAAGTAGATATCAAACCCAGCGGAGAAGTGAATGTGATGGCGGGATACCAGGGACAGAACATCAAGAACCCTACTTTACCCGAAAGGGCGCGCAAGAACGGCGGCTTTGATTTTGACATGAACGCCAAGCTGAATGTGAATGCCAACATCGGCGATAAACTGAAATTCCCGATCAACTATAACACGCTTTCCAACCTGGGTTTTGATAACCAGCTGAAACTGGATTATAAGGGAATGGATGATGAAATACTCAAAAGCCTTGAGGCCGGGAATATTTCTTTCCAGTCGCGAAGCACACTTATTCCCAGTGCGCAGAACCTGTTTGGTGTGAAGACGCAGTTACAATTTGGTAAACTGTTTGTAACGGCGGCACTGGCCAACCAGAAATCAACAAGGCAATCCGTGCAGTTGCAGGGCGGTGCAGGTATACAGAATTTCTCCAAAAAGCTTCATGATTACGAAGAGAACCGGCATTTCCTGTTGGCACAATATTTCCGCAACAATTATAACAAGACCATGGCCAACCTGCCTGTGGTGAATTCGCAGGTGGTGGTACAGCGTGTGGAAGTATGGGTAACCAACCGTACGGGAGCTACTACTGATGCAAGGGATATCGTAGGCCTGATGGACCTGGGCGAATCGCAGCCTTATAACCCGAATGTACGGTCGCTTACCAATAGCCCTTTACCACAGAACGGCGCTAATGATTTGTATGGATCACTTACGTCCAACCCCGCGGCAAGGAACCCTTCTGCAATAAACAGCCTGTTACTATCGAAAGGATTGAGGGCTGTAGACGATTATGAAAAAACATTTGCGCGTAAGTTGAGTGCCACCGATTATTATTTCAATCCGCAGGCAGGGTTTATCTCCATACAGGTGCCCCTGCAGTCTGATGAAGTGTTGGCAGTAGCGTACCAGTACACGTATAACGGAAGGGTATACCAGGTAGGTGAGTTTTCGCAGGATGTGGCGCTGGATTCCACGCAAGGCGTGCAGAAAGTGCTGTTCCTGAAATTGCTGAAAGCCACATCGCAAAGAGTACAACTGCCGATCTGGGGGTTGATGATGAAGAACGTATATTCCCTCGACCTGTTCGGGGGGATACAGAAAGAAGATTTCAAGCTCAACGTACTGTATGAAGAGCCCAGTGGCGGATTGAAAAGATATCTCCCGGAAAGCTCACAGGCTGTGGATGGTAAACCGCTCCTGCGTATACTCAACCTCGACCGCCTCAATAACCGCAATGATCCCCAGCCGGATGGGGTGTTTGATTATATAGAAGGGTTTACCATATTGCCAACGATGGGGCGTGTGGTGTTCCCGGTGCTGGAACCTTTTGGCCGCGACCTGGATACCCTGGCTTTTTCGGGCATGCCCGCTGCCACGAAAAAGAAATACGTGTATTACCAGTTGTATGATTCCATCAAAGCCATAGCAGAAACCTATGCCAACCTGGACCGCTTTGTGATGCAGGGCCAGGTAAAAGGCAGCGCAGGCGGGTCGGAAATCATGCTCAACACATTCAATATACCGCCGGGATCGGTGATCGTTACCGCAGGAGGGCAATTACTGAAAGAAGGAATCGATTATATTGTTGACTATAACCTTGGCAGTGTAAAGATCATTAACCAGGGTATACTCAGTTCAAATATACCTGTGAGTGTTTCATTCGAAAACAATGCCAGCTTTGGTATACAGCAGAGAGGCTTCACAGGGCTGCGGCTGGATTATGTGGCGAATAAAAAAATGACCTGGGGCGCTACCTATGCCAAGCTGAGCGAGCGGCCGTTCTTTACGAAGATGTTGTATGGCGAAGACCCGATCAGGAATACAATGTACGGGCTCGACTTCAGCTA
>DASVLZ010000293.1:0-2865 GCA_036384615.1 Sediminibacterium sp. | reverse complement strand
GGTTTGGGTGCTTGCCATGGTGCTGAGCTCGATCATGCCATTTGCCATTACCATAGCGCCCAATATCATTATCCTGGCCCTTTCCATCTGCATTATACTCGGGGTGATCTCCGGTATTATACCCGCTTCTATTGCTGCCAGGATGGATCCTGTGGTGGCGATCAGGACAAAATAGGGTAATACCTGTCAACTAATCAACTTATCAACTATTCATGCCCACTATCCTCGCTATAGAATCTTCCTGTGATGAAACTTCTGCATCGGTCTGTGTTGACGGGAAGATATTATCTAATCATATTGCCAACCAGTCGGTGCATGAAAAATACGGAGGTGTGGTACCCGAACTGGCCAGCCGTGCGCATATGCAGCATATTGTACCGGTAGTGGATACGGCCCTCAAAACCGCTTTCCCTGATCTTGCCACCCCTGCTGCCCGCCTCGCCATGATCGATGCCGTTGCATTTACCCAGGCGCCGGGGCTCATCGGCAGTTTGCTGGTAGGGGCACAGTTTGCCAAATCGCTTTCGCTGGCGCTGGATAAACCCCTGATCGCCGTGCACCATATGCAGGCGCATGTACTGGCCAACCTGATCCCCGACAACAGGCCGGAATTTCCTTTCCTGTGCCTGACCGTGAGCGGCGGACATACCCAGATCGTGCTGGCGCGCTCACCGCTCGACCTCGAAGTGATCGGAGAAACCATCGATGATGCGGCGGGAGAGGCGTTTGATAAAACTGCCAAACTGCTCGGGCTTCCTTACCCCGGCGGGCCTTTGATAGATAAATATGCCAGAGAGGGAAACCCGCAGGCATTCCGCTTTGCAGAACCGCAGATACCCGGCCTTGATTTTTCATTCAGCGGGCTGAAAACATCGGTGCTGTATTTCCTGCAGAAACAACCGGAGGGTTTTATTGAACAGCACCTTGCCGATCTCTGCGCGTCTGTACAGGATACCATCATACGGATATTGCTGAAAAAACTGCAGAAAGCGGTGCAGCAAACGGGTGTAAAACAGGTATGCATTGCCGGAGGCGTAAGCGCCAACAGCGGTCTGCGGAAAGCACTTACCCAAACCGGGGAAAAAAATGGATGGAAAACATTCATACCGGCATTCGAATACTGTACCGATAATGCTGCCATGATCGCTATTACAGCATTCTACAAATACCCGTCCGGTGATTTCGCTTCGCTGGATAGCAGCCCCTCTGCCCGTGCTGAATGGTGAGTACAGCATGGCATTGTTTTTTTATTTCTGAGGGAAAACATCCCCATGTCAAAATCACATACAGATATACAGGACAGCCAGCGCGACCAGGAAAGGATGCAGCCGGAAGAAGCCGCCATTAACCTGCCTGATGTAAAAGACATTCCCGGCCAGGAACACATACACGTTCCGCGGATGAAAGAATTCCAGGATACGACTCCCTCGTCTGATGATGAAGAAGGCAAAAACGTTTTTGATGATGATGCCCTCGATGAGGAAACGGATGTGACCGATGAGGAAAAAGAACTGCTGCGCAGAAGCGCCGAGAGCATGTCTTCCGAAGATGATGAAGCCCGCAGACAGGTATTACCCGACAATACCGATAATGACGGTGATCCTCTTAACGAAAGCGTGAACATGTCGGGCAGCGACCTGGACGTTCCCGGAAGCGATGAAGATGATACGGATGAGGAGATCGGTGAAGAAGATGAAGAGAACAATAGTTATAGTTTGGGAGGGGATAGGAAGGATTGATAGATTGCAGATTGGCGATTGCAAATTGAAAAGGAACTTGGTTACCACAATCTGCAATCTGCAATCTGCAATCGCCAATCTGCAATCTGCAATAACATTTCATGCAGAAAAGAATCTTATATATAACCTGCGCCGCGATCATATCCGCCCTGCTGGCCTGCGGGGGGAGTAACTATGTGCAGGAGGTGGGTTTTTGCACTGCGTTGCCTGATAAGGATACGGTGGTATTTGATGGTAACAAGCCGGTAGCCCTGTTTACTTCCTGCGGGGAAAATATACAGGCGAAGGTTTTGCAGGTGGCTGATTCACGATGCCCTGTCGGGGTTAACTGCATATGGGCGGGTAAGTTGTCGGTGGTGCTGGATATGGATGCGTTGCATATGACGCTCGAAAAAGACAAGGTAAAAGATACTTTTTACCGCAATAACCGCTACAGCTTTTTCCTGGTGGATGCATTGCCTTTGCCTACGGCACAAAACAATCCGCCGGCAGGTAACAGGCAGGTGATCATCAATATTACACGGGGTAACCGCTCACAGCCGGTGCAACCCGGGAATGTACTCCCGGTGGCATCAGACAGTACCAAAAAGCCTTTGGTCTCCCCCAACTAAACCGTACCTTTGCGGCCGAAAACAAGGCAAGCAATGATCAGTGCAAGAAATATCACCCTGGCTTATGGCAAAAGGGTATTGTTTGATGAGGTAAATATCCATTTCACCAAGGGCAACTGCTATGGTGTGATCGGCGCCAATGGTGCGGGGAAATCTACTTTTCTCAAAATACTCAGCGGGGAAATAGAACCCAATAAAGGCGCGGTAGACATTACTCCCGGGGAACGGATGGCTGTACTGAAACAGAACCATTTTGAGTTTGATGAGGTAACCGTGCTGAATACAGTGCTGATGGGGCATAAACGCCTCTGGGATGTGATGCATGAGCGTGATGCCATTTATGCCAAGGCGGATTTTACCGAGGAAGACGGCATGAAAGCCGGGGAACTGGAGGCGGAGTTTGGCGAAATGGGAGGCTATGAAGCCGAAAGCAATGCCGGCAGCCTGCTCAGCGACCTGGGCGTAAAGGAAGACCTGCACCAGAGCCTGATGCGCGATATACCCGGCAACTTTAA
>DASVLZ010000292.1:0-8591 GCA_036384615.1 Sediminibacterium sp. | reverse complement strand
AGACCAGGCCCAGGCTGATCGTGATGGATACCATGAACTTCTGGATGGAAGTGGCGATGGATGACCTACGCAAAACCATTTCTATGGTGGATGTGCTGATGGTGAACGACAGCGAAGCCCGGCAACTGAGCGGTGATTATTCACTGCTGAGAGCGGCTTCCACCATTATGAAAATGGGGCCCAAGTATGTGATCATTAAGAAAGGGGAACACGGTGCATTATTGTTCCACGGCAAACAGGTATTCTTTGCACCTGCGCTGCCATTGGAAGAAGTATTCGACCCCACTGGCGCAGGAGATACATTTGCCGGCGGATTCATCGGCCATCTTGCGCGTACGAAAGACATTTCTTTTGAGAACATGAAGACCGGCATTATACTCGGCAGCGCCATGGCTTCCTTCTGCGTAGAGAAATTCGGTACCGAAAGGCTCCGCCAGGTAAACAAGGCAGATATCGATGCCAGGATGAATGAGTTTGTGCAGCTGGTGAATTTTGATATCAGCCTGGTGTGAGGTTAGTTGATACGTTGACCAGTTGATAAGTATTCCCTCCGTATCAATATGTCAACCGATCAACTTTTTTTTGTGATATCCTTTCCCCGTATTAAATTCGCACCGCGATGATGCAGAAGAAACATACAAAACGTACAAAGAAACCTCTCTGACGGGAAGTGCTTTACGTTTTTGTATAGATCAATATAATACTAAGGCCTTCCCGAAACGGAAGGTCTTTTTTTATCCATAACCAAAACCCATTAAACAAACACCCAGATGAAAGTAGCAGTCGTAGGCGCCACCGGCCTGGTGGGCACCAAAATGATGCAGGTTCTCGCAGAGCGCAATTTTCCCGTTACGGAACTGATTCCCGTGGCTTCTGAAAGATCAGTAGGCAAGGAAGTGGAATTCAAGGGAAAGAAGTATAAGGTGGTGGGCATGCAGGACGGCATCAATGCCAAACCGGCTGTTGCGATCTTTTCTGCCGGCGGCGGCACTTCTCTCGAATGGGCTCCCCGGTTTGCTGAAGCGGGTATCAAGGTAATAGACAACTCATCCGCATGGCGTATGGACCCTTCCAAAAAACTGGTAGTGCCCGAGGTAAACGCAGAGGTACTTACAGCAGAAGACATGATCATTGCCAACCCCAACTGCTCTACCATACAAATGGTGGTGGCGCTGCAGCCCCTGCATAAAAAATATACGATCAAACGCGTGGTGGTAAGCACATATCAGAGCGTTACCGGCACAGGTAAAAAAGCGGTGGACCAGCTCTTCAACGAGCGGGGCAGTGTAGAGGGAGAGATGGCTTACAAATACCCGATAGACCTGAACGTGATACCGCAGATCGATGTGTTTCTCGATAACGGCTACACCAAGGAAGAGATGAAGATGGTAAAGGAAACCTGCAAGATCATGGGCGATGACTCTATTAAAGTAACCGCTACCACGGTACGCATACCGGTAGTTGGGGGCCACAGCGAAAGCGTGAATATCGAGTTCGCCAATGATTTTGAGCTGGCGGAAGTAAAAGAACTGTTGTCACAGTCCCCCGGCGTGGTGGTGCAGGATGATCCTTCCGCTGCCCTGTACCCGATGCCTTTATGGGCGCACGAAAAAGATGAAGTATTTGTGGGAAGGCTGCGCCGCGATGAAACGCAAGCCAACACACTCAATATGTGGATCGTGAGCGATAACCTCCGCAAAGGCGCCGCTACCAATGCGGTGCAGGTAGCGGAATACCTGTTATCGAAAGAACTCCTGTAATTATTTTGTGAGTGAGCAGGCAACCGTGAGTGGCCCTCCCCGAAGGGGAGGGCTTTTTTGCGGGTTATTCCGCAATAGCCCTGTTCAGAAAATTAATAAGGGGCTGCAATGCCTCAAAGGTTTGCACGATCTTTTTCACCAGTGTTTTTTCCGTAAGTTCTGTATCAGTAAGCGGCCGGAAAGCGATCCAGCTTTTGAGTTTGATATAGTCGATGGCGGGATTGTCTTTCTCATAATCCCTCGGTTCCCGGCTTAGTGAGAACTCAGGACTTTTATCGATATCGCCATATGCCGAAACGAATTTTTTATTGCGGATGATACCCCGGAACTCTTCCCAGTTATAATCTATTTCCTGCCGTATCCTCTTCAGCATGGGCGGATCTGTCATGTATTTGCCGCCGCCGATGATCGAGTTGCCGGGTTCAATATGTATATAATATCCCGCCAGGTCTGATTTCTTTCCGCCATGGATCAGGCTGGCAGCCATGTTTTTTTTATAGGGTGATTTGTCCTTGCTGAAACGCACATCCCTGTTGATCCTGTACAGGCAATCCTTTCCCTGCAACTCTGCAATAGTGGTATCCTTCTTCCCGAAACTCCCGATCACCGCGGTAAGCAGTTGTATCATATCAGCTTTGGCATCTTCATAAGAGCCCCTGTTCTTCTCAAACCATTCCCGGTTATTATTCTTCGCGAGCTTTTTAAGGAACGTAATGGTGGATAGATGAAGCATAATAATTGAGAATTAATAATTAAGAATGAAATGGAAATGAGTTTTTTTCACACTTCACCTTTGACTTTTGACCTTTCACCCACGTTTCACGCCAACTCACGAAACTCACGCCAACTCACGCCAACTCACGAAACTCACGATAACTCACCCCCACTCCCCCCCACCATCTTCAAAAACTCTTCCTCCGAAATGATCTTCACACTGTTGATCTTTTTAGCTTTTTCCAGTTTGCTGCCGGCGTCTTCGCCTACTACGAGGTAGTTGAGCTTGGCGCTTACGCCGCTCACGATCACGCCGCCCTGGGCTTCTGCCATGGCTTCGGCTTCGCTGCGTTTAAGATGGGCCAGCGTGCCGGTAAACAGGAAGGTCTGGCCTTGCAATGAATCACCGGCAACGGTTGCTTTTTTATCGTTCTTCAGCTGCACACCCAGTTCCTCCAACTCTTCGAGCATATGTATGTTCTGCTCGTTGCGGAAGAACTGGTAAATGCTTTTGGCCACTTTTACTCCCACATCTTCCATCTGCGTAAGTTCTTCTTCGCTGCGGTCCCGGAATTCGAGGATATGGTTTACGGAGTTGGCCAGTGTTTTGGCAGTGGTCTCGCCTACAAAGCGGATGCCCAGTGCATACACCAGCCTGTGCAGCGGTTGTTGTTTGGACGCTTCCACCGCAGCCTGTAAATTATCGATGCTTTTTTTGCCAAACCCTTCGAGTTTACCGATCTGCTCATAGGGCAGGCGGTAGATGCCGGGGATATCTTTCAGGAAACCGAGCTCATAAAATTTGCGCACATTGGCTTCGCCGAAGCTTTTGATGTCCATCGCATCCTTGCTTACAAAATGAACCATCTTTTCCACCACCTGCGCTTCGCATTCTATATTGATGCAGCGCCATACGGCTTCTGTTTCTTCCTTGAACAATTCACTTTTGCATACAGGACAGTTGCGGGGAAACTGTATAGGCTGCTCTGCTCCCGTGCGGAGTTCGGGCATGGATTTCACGATCTGGGGTATTACATCGCCGGCCCTTTCTATCAACACCGTATCCCCGATCTTCAGGTCTTTTTCACGGATATAATCTTCATTATGTATGGAAATACTGGAAACGGTAACGCCTCCGATGTACACAGGATCCAGTTTGGCCACAGGGGTTACCGCACCGGTGCGCCCTACCTGGAACTCTACAGCCCTCAGTTTTGTAGTGGCCTGCCTGGCTTTGAATTTAAAGGCAATGGCCCAGCGGGGATGGTGTGATGTCATGCCGAGTATATCCTGCAGTGCCAGATCATTTACCTTGATCACCATACCATCTATTTCATAGGGAAGCTCATCCCGTTTGCTTTCAAATTCGTGGCAATAGCTGATCACATCCTGTATGCCCTTTACCACTCTTTTTTCTTTTTCGGGAGAGCGGAAGCCCAGGTCCCACAGCATTTTCAGCGATCCTGCATGCGTGCGCAGCGGGTCGCCTTTGGGAAGGTGTTCCCTGATATTTTCTTCATGCGCCTCATCCGATTTCTGCCAGCCATCAAGCATGGTAAAGAAACTTACATGGTAGAGGAAAGCGTCCAGTCCCCTGCGTCCCACTTCTTTCGGGTCTTTCATGCGCAGGCTTCCCGATGCCGCATTGCGGGGGTTGGCCAGCGGGGCAAGGCCCTGTTCGGCCAGCATTGTATTGTAGCGGGCAAAGGATTGCTTGGTCATGATCACTTCGCCGCGGATCTCTATCTGTTGTACGCCATACCTTGAAAAAGCTGCGGTGAGGGGGATGGAGCGTACCTGTTTCAGGTTGGTGGTAATCTCTTCGCCCTCCACGCCATCACCCCGGGTAGCGGCGCGCACCAGTCTGTCGTTCTCATAAATGAGCGAGATGCTGGCGCCATCGAATTTAGGTTCTATACAGTATTCGATCTTATCGGCGCCCGCCAGTTCGCGGGCCTTCCTGTCAAAATCCAGCAGGTCGTCCGCATTGTAGCTGTTGTCGAGGCTCAGCATGGGTACGAGGTGCTGCACGGTGGCAAATCCCTGGTTAAGGCTGCTGCCCACACGCCGGGTGGGCGAGTCGGGGGTAACCAGTTCCGGGTATTTCTCTTCCGTTCTTTTGAGCAGCTGGTACAGCAGGTCATATTCCACATCGGCCAGCAGGGGCTCGCTGAGCACATAATACCGGTATTCATGAAAACGGAGCACATCCCTCAGCTGCTCTGCCGCTTCCGGGTCCGCGGTGGTATCCTGCTCTTTTGCGAGGGACAGGAACTGTTGGGAAGCTTTCTGTAACTGGCGTGTCTGGTCGGGGCCGTACATAGATAAAAAATTGGCCTTTAAAGGTAAGCGCTTGTAACTTTATGAAGAAACAGGATAAGAAACTTTGTATCTTGTCCGCGCGGCGAAGGCCGTACTGTGACTGCGTTTAATGTTTTTTGCGATGAAAAAGAGTACCGTGCTCCCGCCTCATGAGCCACAACTGATTGCGGATGCTACCGCGCTGGTGAAGACTTATCCCACAATGCCTCTTACCGTGGATTGCGTGATCTTCGGTTTTGAGGAAAACAAACTCAAAGTGTTACTGATCAAAAGTGACCTTGCCATTTACGAGGGTAAGTATTCGCTTTTGGGAGATGTGGTAAAAGATGAAGAAGACCTCGAAGATGCCGCATACCGTATCCTGAAAGAGAGAACGGGCATGAATGATGTGTTCCTGGAGCAGGTGCGCTCTTTCGGCCATCCCGGCCGCCATCCCGGCGGAAGGGTTATGACGGTGGCCTACTGTTCATTACTGAATGTGAACCACCATGAACTGAAGATACACGACAATGATCTTCACTGGCACAGCGTATCCACCATTGCCGAAATGGCTTTTGATCATAAGGAAATACTGGATGCTTGTTACCGGTGGCTGCAGAAAAGGATACAGGAGCATCCGCTGGGCTTTAACCTGTTGCCGGAAAAATTTTCATTGCGCGAATTGCAGAACCTGTATGAAGCCATACTGAATGTTTCCCTCGACAGGAGAAACTTCCGCAAGAAATTTGCATCGATGGACCTGCTCATTGATATTGATGAAATGGAACAGGATGTTCCCCACCGCCCGGGAAAACTATACAAGTTCAATTTCGAAAAATACGAGCGCAGTAAAAGGAAATGGATAGGGATTGATTTTTGATCTGCAGACTTGCCAGTTAAATTTTCAGGTTTCCCGGTCCCGGAATTTCCCAATGGATTAATACCTACATTTACAGATAAGCTATTCACTATGCTACATTCCATGACGGGTTACGGGAGGGCGGAACAAACAGTATCGGATAAGATATTCCTGGTAGAAGTACGGTCGCTCAACGGAAAACAGTTCGATCTCAGGTTAAGCATACCCGCATTACTGAAACCCCATGAGTTTGATGTGCGCAATATGCTCAATGAAGGGTTGCTGCGCGGCAGTGTGGAATGTACCATCAGTATTAAATATAACGGGGCATCCAAACCCGTTTCGCTCAATACAGACCTTGCAAAATCTTATTACGAACCGGTTTCGCAGCTGGCAAAAGAGCTGGACCTCGCCACCGGTGATATCCTCAGCACACTGCTGAAACTTCCTGATGTGATCGTTCCCTCAACCGAGGTGATCAGCGAGGAAGACTGGCAATGCCTGGAAAAGGTATTGAAAGAAGCTATAGCCGAACTGAACCGCCACCGGCTGGATGAGGGCCGGTCAATAGAAGAAGACCTTCTCCTGCGCATAACCAATATTGAAAGTCACCAGGTAACCGTTGCCGGCCTCGAACCCGAGCGGCGCAACAAAGTAAGGGAAGGCCTTACCAGGCTCCTCGAAGAAAACCTGGGATCAGACGGTTATGATGCCAACAGGCTGGAGCAGGAGCTGATCTATTATATCGAGAAAATGGATATCAGCGAAGAACAGGTGCGCCTGAAGAACCATTGCGAATATTTCCGCTCGGTATTGCAGGAGACCGAAACCGGCAAAGGCAAAAAATTATCCTTCATCCTCCAGGAGATCGGCCGCGAGATCAACACCACCGGCTCCAAAGCCTACGACTCCACCATCCAGAAATGCGTGATCCTGATGAAAGACGAACTGGAAAAAGCGAAGGAACAGATATTGAATGTGCTGTGAAAACGTGAGTTATCGTGAGTTATCGTGAGGCGTCAATGTGTATCTCGAAATATCCGGTTGGTATACAATAACTCACGATAACTCACGCCAACTCACGATAACTCACGTTTTCACTTATTTTTGCCTAAACCCTCCACGTGAAGAAAGCCCTTGTTCCGATAAGTATCCTTTTCCTGCTATCCGCCTGTAATACGATGGATGTGTTTGAGAAAACGGTTTTTTTCCCGAAACATGTATGGAGCGCGAATGAGAAACCTTCCTTTACATTTACCGTGGAGGACACCACGTCTCTATATAATATTTTTGTGGTACTGCGTCATGAAGATGCGTACAGGTTCAATAACCTCTGGCTCAATATTACCACCCAGGCTCCCGGTGATTCTGCGCGTACACAGCAGGTGAATGTAAGGCTGGCAGACAATACCCGCGGCTGGCTGGGCACGGGTATGGATGATGTATTTGACCACCGCGCGCGGATAACACAGATGCCGGTAAAACTCCGGAAAGGCAATTATACATTTACCCTGCAGCAGATCATGCGGGAAGACCCGCTGCAATATGTGCTCAATGCGGGGATACGCGTGGAAAAACAGCGCCCATGAATTTTTTGCGAAACCCCAGGCTGGCCGTGGTTACCACGGTATACTGGTTGTTGCTGGTATACATGATCTCTGCCCTGTTCTGGTGGTTCATCGCCCTTGACCGGCAGAACGGGGAGATCACCAATACCCGGCTCAACGAATTGCAGTATAAAGATGACCCCGCTTATTTTTCCCGCGCAGCGGAAATACTCGATACCAAGAACAGGAAAACGGCACAGTATATAGGCGAGGGGCTTACCTTTCTCGCCGTAATCGTTGTGGGGGCTGTTTTTGTTTTCCGCGCTACACGCAGGCAGCTCCGCCTCTCACGGCAGCAGCAGAACTTTTTGATGGCCATCACCCATGAACTGAAAACGCCGATCGCCGTTACACAGCTTAACCTGGAAACCCTGCAGAAACGCAGGCTGGATGAAGACAAGCAGCAGAAACTGATCGCCAGCACCCTGCAGGAAGCCAACAGGCTGAATGCACTCTGTAATAATATCCTGCTCACCACGCAACTGGATGCAGGCTATGAATCCAACAAACAGGAGATCAACCTTTCCGACCTGGCAGAAGGTTGTGTGGATGATTTCAGGGCGAGGTTTCCGCAGCGGGAGATCAGGGAAAATATTACCGAGGGCATTTACCTGAACGGGGAAACCCTGCTACTGCAGATGCTGGTAAACAATCTCGTGGAAAATGCCCTGAAATATTCACCCAGGGAATCGCCCGTTACCGTAAGCCTTTTTCTTGAGCAGGACAACCCCATGCTGGTGGTGAGCGATGAAGGGGAAGGAATACCTGCCGAGGAAAGGAAAAAGATATTTGAGAAATTCTACCGTATCGGCAACGAAAGCACCCGCAGGGCCAAAGGCACCGGGCTGGGGCTGTACCTGTGCCGCAAGATCGCCGAAAGCCATAATGGCTACATTTCTGTGACAGATCATAAGCCGGCCGGGACTAATTTTGCGGTATTGTTCAGATCATGAAAGACAATAAAGCCAATATATTACTGGTAGAAGATGAAGAGAACCTGCATGAAACGCTGCGGCTGAACCTGGAAATGGAAGGGTACGAGGTTACCTCTGCTTTCGATGGCAGCGAAGCCTTGCATAAGGTAACCAACGAATATTTTGACCTGATCATACTGGATATTATGCTCCCCGAGCTGGACGGCATCAGCGTAACGGAAAGCATACGGGTAAACCATAACGATGTACCCATACTCATGCTGAGCGCACGCAATACCAGTGCAGACAAAGTGCTGGGACTGAAAAAAGGCGCCGATGATTACCTGACCAAGCCTTTTAACCTGGAAGAACTATTGCTGCGCGTAGGTAAACTTATCGACAAGAACAAAAGGATACAGGTGAAGGAAGGGATAGG
>DASVLZ010000291.1:0-6046 GCA_036384615.1 Sediminibacterium sp. | reverse complement strand
TCGGTAGGTACATTCCCTTTATACAGCATCTTGAGATGTGTTTCGCCGCTGTTGGCAAACGCTGCGGCCTGAGCCCTGTTGAGATAGAGTTTGGCAAGGAAATGCCCCGCAGCCCATTTGTTCAGCCTGCCGCGCTCGGTAGTAGTTGCCGGCAGGTTATCATAGGCATAACGCATATCGCCTATGATCTGTTTGTATACATCTTCCAGCTTTGCCTTAGGATAATAATAAATACCATTGTCTTCACGCTTGGGCTCCAGCAGCAGCGGTACATCGCCCAGCTGATTGGAGATAAGGTAATATGCCCAGGCACGCAGCATCAGTATTTCCGCACGGCGTGTTTTGCGCAGCGTTTCATCGGTACCGAACTTACCCGGCTTGATATTATCGATCACATCCAGTGCAATATTACAGTTATTGATATGGGGATACACACCCATGGGTGCATAGCTTGAATTGGCACTGCCCAGGAAGTTAACCATATTGGTGGCTGCTATGCTGGCTGCATTAGTACCATACACCGATGAAACCATCTGTGCATTGGCCGCAGTTGCCGTCATATATGCATCGGTTTCGGGCTCGATCAGCCTCGCACCATTGGCCTCCCATTCGTGCTTTACACGGGAGATCACATACAGCCCGTTGATGAGCGCATTCAGGCCGCTTTCATTGTTGTAATAATCCTGTGTAAGACTGGACACCTGCTTTTCCTGGAGGAATTTTTTACAGGAAGGGAGTATGGCAACAAGGGATACCAGCAACCCCGTTATTACCATGTATTTTTTTTGATTGTGTTTCATGTTGTTTATTTGAATAGATGGTAATCGTTAGAATGAAGCCCTCAGGCCAAAGACAAAACTTTGCGGCAGTATGGTATTGTTGTTGGTACCACCCAAAGGATTGGTGTTGGATGACGCGATGCTCCAGTTGGTATCATCATCGGGATTAATCCCCCATTTGACCACACCCGGTCCGAAAATGAACGGGTTAAGTACCTGGAAGTTCACAGTAAGATCTTTCAGCGTTGCTTTCTCTATCAACCGTTTCGGGAATGTGTACGACAGGGATATATTCCTGACAACACCGAATGACCCGTTATTGTATTGCATCGCCGCAGTCAGGTTGGTAATATTGGTAGCCGCATTGGGCATAGGCCAGCGGCCGGATGGATTGTCAAATGCCCATACATCATTCTCCACGCGTCCATTGGGATTTACACCACCATATGAATTGGGATAACCTCCGAAATACATCTGGCCCCAGCGGAAATAAATAAAGCTGCTTAACGACCAGTTCTTATACCGGAATGTATTGGTGATACCGCCCGTCCATTTAGGCCTTGGCGTACCCAGGATGATCATATCCGATGCATCGATCTTCTTGTCTCCGTTCTGATCCACCACCCTGATCGTACCCGGCCTGAAGTTCGTGCCGTTGGCATTGAACAGGGCCATCTCCGCCAGGTCTTTACTATCTGCTCCCCAGATACCTGCATTGGCATAATTATAGAATACCTGTGTGGGCTGACCGATAAACAAACGGTCAGACAGCATATCCGTTTTCCCGTTTACCAGTTCCACGATCTCTTCCTTATTCGTAGACCAGTTCACATCAGCAGTCCACCCGAAGTCTTTTTTCTGGATGATGCCGCCCGACAATGTGATCTCTATCCCTTTGTTGCTTGTCTTACCCACATTCATATATTTCTGTACATAACCCGAAACCGCGGGCAATGTTTTCGGGAAGATCAGGTCGGATGTATTCTGCTTATATGCCTCTATGCTTCCTGACAAACGCCCTTTGAACATGGAGAAGTCGATACCGAGGTTTATCTGTGCCGTTCTTTCCCAGCCAAGTGTCGGGTTCTGCACCAGTTGCGGCAGGTAACCTATGGCCGCGGAAGAACCGAACACATACGGATTGCGGCTCAATGGCCCTGAAGTAGTATAAGGCTGTACGGAAGAGTTACCTACAATACCATAGCCGATACGCGGTTTCAGCTCTTCTATCCAGTTGATCCCCTGCATGAATGCTTCATCCTGCATTTTCCATGCAAGGGCGAATGAGGGAAAATAGGCCCATTTGTTTTCTGGCGACAATACAGAAGAACCGTCTGCACGTATGGAAGCCGTCAGCAGGTAACGGTTCATGAATGTATAGTTAACCCTTCCCATGAAAGAGGCCAGTGTGTTTTCCGTAAAACCTGTTCCATAACCGGGATTGCCCGCGGTATTGGAAGCCAGGTCGTACCAAAGGCTGAGCGGGTTGATGGTACCAGTGACACTGGTGGTGGCATTTTCCCTTCTCGATTTCTGTGATGATTGTAATAAAGTAATTCCCAGCGAATGATTCTTACCGAAGTCTTTATTGATGTACAACAGGTTTTCCAATACCCATGAGAAATTTTCATCCACTGCATATCCTGCCGTATTGGGCCTGTTGGTCAGGTGACTGGTAGCATCGGGCCCCGTCCATGTACCTGACCTGAAATGGCGGTACTGTACACCAAAATTACTCCTGAACCTGAGCCAGGGAGTAAATTTCACTTCTGCAAATGAACTGGCCAGTACAGATTGTGAGCGCCGGTCATTCAGTGCCTGGTCTATATCGATCAATGGGTTCCACAGGCTCAGGTTGCCTCCTGGATTGCGTATCCATGCACCGTTATCATCCCTTGGCTGTGCATAGGGGAACTGGTCCGAAGCCCTTGAATACAAATCTTTGGAACCTGTATTGGATGTGTTCGGGCCATTGATGCCAAAATTCTGTGTAGACAGTGATGCGATAATGGATGTTCCGAGCGTGAACCATTTGGTGGGTGTGATATCGCCGCTTAGGTTAACCGAATAACGTTTGTAGTCCTGGTCGCGCTGCACGCCCAGTTGGTTGTAATAGTTGAGGGATATGGCCAGGCGGGAAATATCATTGGCAGCGGAAAGTGATAGCTGGTGGTTCTGCGATACACCCTGTCTTACTGCTGCATCCAGCCAATCGTAACTGCGGATGTTAGCGGAGTTGTATACCGGTACCATTGCGGGCCATCCCATCGCCTGCTCCTGTGCAGTGCTTGCACGCATCTTAGGAGTGGTACCATATACATCCCATTCATACCCGCTCCACACAGAGGCCAGTGCTACAGGGTCAGAGGCAAGCCCCATTTTATCCCGGTCGAGGAACGGATCAGGATACCATGCATTTGCCGGCTTGGTAAGATCTGTATTGGTAGTCGACTGGTACAACCGGCCATTGATCAGGCTCAGCCTCCAGCGGTCTATATATTGCCCGCCATCCATCCAGTCGGTAAGCGAATGATAGGAGTCCAGTGATACCTGCGTACTGTAACTGAGTGATGTGCGTCCTTTCTGTGCTTTCCTCGTGGTGATCAGTACCACGCCATTGGCGCCGCGTGAACCGTAGATAGCCGTTGCAGAGGCATCTTTCAATATTTCCACAGAACTGATATCATTCGGATTGAGATCACTTACATTGAAAGAATTTACACCAAGCGCATTCACCAATGGTATACCATCGATCACATACAGCGGATCATTGGATGCACCAATAGAACGGTTGCCCCTCACTCTCAATACAGGCAATTCACCAGGTTTGAAGTTGGAAGAAACACTTACACCTGCTGCTTTTCCCTGTATGGCCTGCAGTACGTTCTGCGCCGGGCGTTCACGTATCACATCAGCAGAAATGCGGCTCAGCGCACCGGTAACATCCGATTTTTTCTGCGTACCATAACCAATCACTATCACTTCGTCAAGATTGGAAACAGACCTGGTCATGGTAACAGAAACAGAACTGCGGTTACCAACCGGAAATTCCTGGGTAACGAATCCTACGGAGCTGATCACCAGAACAGCATTGGATCCTGCAGCGATGCTGAAACTGCCATCGGTCTTTGTAAGTACCCTGTTACTGGTGTTCTTTTCACTAACAGTGGCTCCTTCAATACCAAGGCCTGCATCGTCAATTACCCTTCCCGAAACAGTACGGGCCTGTGCCTGCACTTCTGCAACAGGAACCTGTGATAAAATAAGGGAGAAAAGCGAAACAAGGATATAGTTCCGCCAAAAGCGTACGTGATCTTTCATGGTGCAATCGTTTGGTTTATCTGATGCAAAGCATCATTTAAAAATAAACAGCTGTTGCAGCCTCACTATCCTGCACTATGCTGATAAATATTTCCGGGAACGATTGCGTAAATAAATTTGTCAATGATGTTTTGCTGAATAATATTTCAGGGAAACAAGGTCGCCGGGAAGAGCATGTTCGTTCCACCTGTGGTGCATGACCAATGCCGCGCCAACAGCGGTTGCCTGTGATACGGATGCCGCATATACTTCATGATGCGGAAATGAATCCGCCAGCAGATGCATATACACAGGATTACCGGCGAAGCCACCGTCTACAAATATCCGTTTCACATTACCTATGACCAGTAACGATGATGTACGCTGCTGATCGATGATGGACTGTATCAGGGAATGGTAAGCATCGCTATAGGAGTGAAAGGTTGAAAGATCACCGGCGATAAAAGGTTTCTTCCCTGCAGAACCCAGCCATGAATGATCAAACGCAATGCTTTTATAGTTGTCTGCCGCCACATGAAAATGATCTGCCATTATTTTAACAGCGGTTTCATGTATATGTCCTGCAAATAATCTCGATGCTTTTACAGGCCTGCCATCGTATGCGAGATAGCATAAGGCATCCATCTTCAGTTCGGAGGAGGTAAGCGGTGTATCGTTGAACGGATTAAGGCTGATGCACCATGTACCGGTGGAAATCAGCAGGAAAGGTTCCGTGAAAGCAGAGAGATAAGGTATTAATGCCGCGGAACTGTCGTGAAGCCCGATACCTGCCCGGATGGCCGTTTCATTTTTCCAGACCGCAGATGCCATATCGTGCGAAACCACCGGCGCCAGCTTTTCCATAATACCTTCCCGTGTAACCCATGTATGATACTCTTTCCTGGCAAAATCCCACAATGTGGTATGGCAACCGATACTGGTAAGGTCCGAACAGGCTTTCTGTGTAAACAGGTAACATAAGTACTGCGGCAGGTGAAGGGAATAAAAAATCTTTGAAAATACCTCCGGCTTCTCCCTGCGCAGCCTGTACAACTGCATGCCCGAATTAAGACTGCCCAGCACAGGTGATGCCGTGGCAAGTGTAAAAGCCTCTTCACCACCATAACGGGCGTAGAGATCATCCTGCAGTTTTTGGGGATATGGTTTAAGGTAATTATACAGCGGTGTTACCGGATTCCCTGCCTGATCAATATGTACAAGGCTGGCTCCGTATGCCGTCACATTCAATGCGCGTATGCTGGTATCGCGGATGCTGCAGATCTCATCAAATACCTGCCGGATCCAGCCTGTGAGCAATACAAGGTCTTCACAGGCATCCCCATCCTCATCCGTGGTTTCAGGAAAACTCTGTGAGCGTTCCAGCACGATGCGGTAATGTTCATCGAACAGGAAACATTTCTTATTCGTTTTTCCGATATCGAATACTGCTATGACCGGTATGGCATTCATAAGCCGGTGGCAACCGTTTTTTCGCCGCGGGCCCTGACCAGTTGTGAGCGCACCTGTTGTGAACGGAACAACTGCAGCGGCTGTAATGCCCCGCCATTCTGCAGCCTGGCCTCTGCCACCAGCGGGCGTACATCCGTACGAAAAGCGTCCTGTAATATTTCCTGCGCTGCCACTGCATCATTTGCCTGCTGTGCAGTTTTCAATGCATTGCCGTCTGCCAGCAGCGCCTGTGCATATGCTATCTGTATAGCTTCCACACTCTGCAGCAGGTCTTCCAGCGGGTCTTTCACATTATGCGATGCATCGATCATCCAGCCGAGGTCGTTGGCATGGTCCATTCCCCTGGCATCCATACCTTCTACCAGTTCATAAAATATGAGGAAGAGTTGATAGGGATCTATACTTCCTACCGTAAGGTCATCATCTCCGTACTTACTGTCATTGAAATGAAATCCACCCAGTTTTCCCTCATTCAGCAACAGCGAAACGATCTGCTG
>DASVLZ010000290.1:0-7530 GCA_036384615.1 Sediminibacterium sp. | reverse complement strand
GGTAAGTGATGCCCATTCGCCGCAGGCTTTCCTCGAAAGAGCGGCTTTGTGAATTGGTGCGGTAGAGAATGGCAAAATTGCGGTTATGCTAATGGTTGCGCAGCTTCTGCTCCTGTATGGTATCGGCCACGAACTTGCCTTCATCATTATCGGTCATCGTGCGCACCAGTTTGATCTTCTCGCCCACACCATTTTCCGTCCACAGGCTTTTATGTATCTGTCCCTTGTTGTTGGCGATCACTTCATTGGCTACATTCAATATGGTCTGGCTGCTGCGATAGTTCTGTTCCAGCTTTACCACTTTCACATCGTCATAATCTTTCTGGAACTGCAATATATTTTCAATAGTAGCGCCGCGGAAGCTGTAAATGCTCTGGGCATCATCGCCCACCACGCAGATGTTTTCATGTACGGCAGCCAGTATCTTGGTGATCTGGTACTGCACCGGGTTGGTATCCTGGTACTCGTCTATCAGTATGTATTTGAATTTATGCTGGTATTTATGCAGTACTTCGGGAAAATCTTTCAGCAGCTCGTACATTTTCAGCAGCAGGTCATCAAAATCCATTGCGCCGTTCTTGAAGCACCGGGCTGTGTAAGCGGCATATATCTGCGCAATGGCCGGTCTGTTGGCGCGCATATCTTCCTGCTGCAGCCCCTGGTCCATCGCATACTCAACCGGCCCTACCAGCGCATTTTTGGCAGATGATATGCGGTTGTGTACGGTGCTGGGTTTATAGTGTTTGTCATCAAGGTTCAATTCATTGATGACCGCTTTCAGCACAGAGCGACTGTCGTCTGTATCATAGATGGTGAAATTGTTGGGGTAGCCTATGCGGTGGGCTTCGGCGCGGAGCACACGTGCAAATACGCTGTGAAAGGTACCGATGTACAGGTTCCTGGCTTCAGTGTTCTGCAGTATCTTTTCCACCCGCTCCTTCATTTCCGCTGCTGCCTTATTGGTGAAGGTGAGCGCGAGTATATTAAAAGAATCCACCCCGTTGGCCATCAGGTGGGCAATACGTGTGGTAAGTACTTTTGTTTTTCCGCTGCCGGCCCCGGCAATAATCATCAACGGGCCATTAATATGGGTTGCGGCCTCCCGCTGCGGCTCATTCAACCCCTCCAGGTAGTCATGCATTTTGCGAAGATAAATGCCTGTTTCGTGAAAACCTGTTATTGTGTATATCTCTGAACTATTGCATGCCGGAAAATGAATTGTTTTTTCATTTTAACATAGTAAATAATCAGCCTGCTGATTTTCAGATAAAAACATATAGCTGGAGTAACTTTTTTAACAGTTCCTGTAAGAGAAGATGTTAAAAGAAATTTCTAAACAACTGTTTAACGCCTGTTCTGTTGCATAATTTCTACATTTGTTCTCCTCTCGGCGCTACCAAAGACCTGCTGCACTTTTTCATAACCCCCCAAAAAAGTCAACAGTAAGATGCAACAATGGAAGAAAAAGATTCAAAGCGGACATGCCACCCTACTCGTTCTTTTACTGGTATGTATGAGCTTTGCATTTATCCGTCCCGAGCCTGCGGCCGGAAAAAAAACAACTGTGGCAGCCGTTGCCATCGCCTCACCCGGACCGGCTGCTGAAAAAATGGCGCTTTACGACAGCCTTGACCTGGATGATAAAGGCTTGTCGAGAAAAGCATTTGAATACGCGCTCGCAGGGTATAACCGCCTCCTCAACAGCGGCCGTATTGCTAAAGACAACCTGCTTTCGATCCTCGATTTTTCATTGCCTTCCGGTAAGAAAAGATTATTTGTAATTGACCTCGAAAGCGGTCAACTCGTTTATAATACCTATGCAGCCCATGGCCGCAATTCGGGTATGGCTATGGCTACCAAATTTTCCAATAAGGCAAACAGTTATAAAAGCAGCCTCGGTTTTTATATTACGGGCGAAACATATACAGGAAAACATGGCGAATCGCTGCGCCTGCTAGGGGAAGAAAGGGGCTTTAATGATAATGCACTGGCAAGAGGCATCGTTATGCACAGCGCCGCGTATGCCGATGAAGATATTGTAGAGCGCCAGGGATTTATCGGCCGCAGCCAGGGATGCCCTGCATTACCGCAGAATATCTCTAAGAATATCATCAACACCATTAAAGAAGGCAGCTGCCTGTTTCTGTATGGTCCCGATGAATATTATATTTCGCATTCGAAGCTTATCAATGGCTGATAAGAATATCGAATATTGAATAAGGAATATCGAATGTAGATCGGACTTCTGCAGTTCCTTCTACATTCGATATTCCTTATTCAATATTCGATATTATTCTTTTCTAAAGGAACATCTTCCTCTCCACGTTCTTATCATTTCCGTAAATATCGTCCCTGAATTGCAGCTGGCCGTCTTCACCAATCCAGGCGGTGTAATAGGTGATAATAACAGGAACGGGGGTTTTTAATTTTACCGTTTTTTCGGTGCCTGCATTCATAGCGGCCTTTATTTTTTCCGGGGTCCATTCGGGTTCATCCTGCAGGAGATAGTTGGCCATCCATACCGGGTCGCCCAGCCTGATGCAGCCGTGACTGAACGCACGGTTATCCTGCTCGAACAGGCTCTTGGCCGGGGTATCATGAAAATAAATATTGAAACTGTTGGGAAATAGGAACTTTACCAGCCCCAGCGAATTGGACGGACCGGGCTTTTGCCTTATTTCCGGTATGCCATTGCTTTTGCCTGTGATCTCCATATTGTTTTTGGCGAGATAATTACCGTTCCTGCTCATTGCCGGCAATATTTCATTGCGCACAATGCTCGGGGGTATATTCCAGTAGGGACTGAATACCACGTATTCAAGCGCATCAGAGAAAAGAACGGTAGTATGCCCTTCCTTGCCCACCACTACCGGCATATGCTTTACATGGTTTTCGCCTTCGGTAACATGCAATGTGAACTCGGGTATATTTACCATCAGCAGTTTGCCTTCCTTGCGAATGGGCATCCAGCGCATGCGTTCCATATTCACAAGCAATTGTTTTACACGGTCCGTTGCGGAAACGTTCAGGCTTTTGATCAGTACCGGCCCTATCTTTCCATCGGGCGACATACCATGCGTTGTTTCGTATTTTTTGATGGCTTCTTCCAGCTCAGGGGTAAACATTGTACTGGTATCGGCAACAGCCAGTTCGCCGGTTGCTGCAAGTCTGTTTTTAATATGTAATATTTCGGGGAAATTTTTACCCACCTTATACCTGGTTTTGGTTAAGGGCACAGTATCCCAATTGCCTTTTTTTGCAATGTCAAGGTATTTCTGCAACTGCCCTCTCAGCCCGCTATAGAAAGGATTGATCTTCGCAAACTTTTCTGCATTCTCGCTTTTCTGCGACAGCAATGAATCTGCCAGGGTGAATACATCCTGTTTTTTTATCGGGATAAAACTCTCCAGGTTTCTTAATCCTATATTATCGTCTTTATAAGAATCCAGGATAAACTGAACAAACCTTCTTGTGAGCTGCAGCTCAATACCCATGATAACAGGATCGGTGGGGTCTATTTTTTTATCGTGCAGCAGCAGGTTATCCAGTTGCTGATCCAGTTTTTTGTTAACGCTGTCTGTTTTAAATTTATGAAGGCTGCGGAAACCGAGCGCCTGCTCTGTTAAACCTTTTGAGTCGAACCATGCATATTCAAAGTTGCGCATATTGTAGAAGTCGCGCATATTTTCCGAAATGCTGTCCACCATGGCATTGTCTGCAATGAATTTTTCAAACCCTGCACTGTCGAGGAAAATATCATTGTATGCATTTTCCTTTGTGATGGAATAATCCCTTGCATACACATCTTCTTCCACTTTTTCCGAGTTAACGATTCTTTGCCAGATCCTGCGCGACCTGGTTTTGCAGCTGGTAAAAACGATAAGGGCCAGTAAAGCGGCGTACAGTATTTTTTTCGTCATGCATTAAAAATACAAAAGGCATGCCTTCCAACGGAACAGGCGGAATGGTATCTTTATTGGGTGCGGCATATAGAATTTATCCATACCGATCATTTTTCCAGCCGGTATCTCCGGCATTATGCAACGGGCAGGCTTTCGCTGTTCATTGATTTTTTCTGGGAAACGCAGTTCGAAACAGTATGGGAACAATACAGGGATGGTTTTTCAGATATCCTCTTTCCTAATACAGGCTATACTTATTTATTGAATCTGGGAACACCTTTTATCATGCAGCTGGGCAACAAGCAGTTTCCCATGCGAACAGACGGGTTCCTGCCGCGCAATGGCGCACTGGAATGCTATCATACCCCCGGCAACCGGTTATTCGGCATCAAGTTCAAAACTTCGCCCATCATTTTTGAAAAGAAAGTCAATTTCTCTGAATACAGGGATGCCATCTATCCCTTAAGTTACCTCGTGGACCCGGGTGTGGTACGCAATGCCAAATCAGCAGCATCCTTTCATGAGCGGGTAGAAACCTTATCTGCGTATTTTTTGCAGCTCATCAAACAATATGAAGGGCCATTGCTTCCCGTGGAAGTGGTTACGCGAATATTATCTGATGCAGCGGCAACAGGGCAATTCCATCGCCCCATCAGTAATCTTTCCGCCGAATTCGGTATCTCATCCCGTACGCTGCAAAGGTATTTTGAAGTGCATACGGGCATCAGCACCAAAAAAGCCCTGCAGATACTGCGCATACGCAAGGCTGTGGAGCATCTTGTGAGGGATGCCGGAGGTTTTGACCATGCATTATACGGGTATTATGATCACAGCCATTTTTATAAACACCTGAGGCTGTTTCTCGATAAAACCGATATCTATGCATTCAGGCCGCATTTACTGCTGCTGGAAAAACTGCACAAAAGCAGGGATGCGGGCTCATAAATCAATTACCGGCACGCTGTCTTTCTTCTTCCGAACCCGTTGCCCTTCTCCTCGCAGCCTGCACGGTATTCTTTCCAAAGCGATAGGTAAAGCTCAGGTTGGCAATCCTGGTTTCCCTGGTAGCATGCCATTTTTCAATATAGTTATCGTAAGTGATCACAGCTTTGGGCAGGTTGGTCCAGAAAATATCGGTTATGTTGAAGCGAAGGGTACCTCGGTTCTTCAGCACAGATTTTTGCACGCCTGCGGCAATACCCCATTGCGGATCCAGCGCCATAAAGCCATATTGCCCGCCGCTGCTGAAATTGCCGTTCAGCTCCAGCACCCATCCTTTCTGTAATGTGAATGTGTTGTTGAGGCGGTAATCAAAAGCCGGCCGGCCTCTGTTCAGCTTTGTAATGCCGATACTTCCGTTGAACTTATTGTAATAGATATTGGCATTATTGATCATATTCCAGAACGGGGTAACACGCACAGGAGCGGCAACGGTAATGCCATAATAATCTGTGGAACTCAGGTTAATGGGTATCTGCACCGTTACATTGTCCGGTTGGGGAATGGAAGGGAAAGCATCCTTGAAAAGTACAATGGCCACATTCTGCGTGTTAACGGTATGGCTGTACCCGAGTGATACGTTGATGCTCTTTACAGTATAGCTCAACTCGTATGACCAGGTAAATTCAGGTAATAACCACGGGTTGCCGGTAGAATACGTGGTTACATCTATCAGGAAAAGAAAAGGATTGAGCTGCGAATACCCCGGCCGGTTGATGCGCCGGCTTACGGATACACCAAGGGTCTGATCGTCCTTTATCTTGTAATTGAAGAATGCGCTGGGGAACAGCTGGAAATAACTGGAATCGAAATAGGCATTGCCGTTTACCTGGTGTGTTTTAATATGTGTATGCTCACCGCGTAAGCCCAGCTGCAGGTTGAACTTTTTAAACTCCTTGCTGAAGTTGAGATAACCGGCATTATTGTATTCATCATAGAAGAAGCGGTTGGTTTTGTTCACATCATTTACGGGAGAGCCGCTGCTGAGGTCCCAGAATTTGGCATCATTGTCGGAAGAAACATAGCTGGTTTTAATACCTGTTTCAAAACGCGCACCATTCTTCAACGGATGGGTATAATCGGTCTTGCCGGTTATGAATGTGAGCTTACCTGCCTGGTCACCATCCAGCAGGTAAGGGGGCTTTGCCTGGCTGCCATCGAGCAGGTAATAATCGGTTTTGTTGGAGCTCAGGGAGCCAGACCTGTATTCGCCATAATCCATATCTGCAGTGAGTTCCCTGCCGGATGTATTGAATGCGTGCTTGAAGTTGATATTGGCAACCGTGTTCTTATTGTTGTTTCGGTTGGAAGAGCGTGTGGCAAAAGTGGAAATGGTCTGATGGCTGTCGTTGATCACCAGCGCCGAGTTTTCTGCATCGGCCCTGAAATTGCCGATATTGTGTGTAACCACGAACCCGATGATATCTTTTTTATTCGGGAAGAAATCTGCTCCCGCGCGGATGGCATGAAACCCGGAAGGACTTTTGATATTATTGTCTTTCAGGTCGCCGCCATTGTATTTATTGGAAGAATAAAAGTTCCTGTCGAGCACCAGGTGGTTGAAACCAACCCTGTATGAATAATTGTAATTGCCGAACAGGTTCACTTTTTTATCACGGTAGTTGAAAGTGGTGCCTGCATTGGCTTTGGGAAATACGCCCTGCCCGTAACCTGCCGTAAACGTTCCGTTGAACCCGAGGCGCTGGTCTTTTTTCATCCTGATGTCGATGATACCTGAATTGCCGGCGGCATCATATTTCGCAGATGGGTTGGTGATGATATCGATCCTTTCAATGGTGTTGGAAGGCAGGCCGCGCAGGTAGTTGGCCAGGTCGGCGCCATTCAGCGGCGTAGGTTTTCCATCTATCATGATGATCACACCCTGTCTTCCGCGCAGCCCTATCACATCATTCTGGTCAACCGAAACACCGGGTGCGCGTTCCAGTACTTCCATGGCAGAGCTGCCTGCGCTCACAATGCTGTTCTCTACATTTACTACCAGCCTGTCGGTAAGTTTCTGGATAAAAGGCTTTCTTGCGGTCACCACTACTTCACTGCCCTGCGCCGCTGCCTGTACAAGATGAAGGGCCGGTATTTTTATGGAAAGCTGTTCAGCACTGAGTGAAAAAACGGAAGAAGATGCGGAGGTATAATTGATAAAACCGGCTTTGATAAAATATGTGCCGGTTCTGATGCCCTCAAACACTGCAGTGCCGTTCTTATCGCTGATAGCTACTTTTGCCAGTGAGCTGTCTTTGGCTTTGAATAGTTCCACGGTGGCATTCTCCAGCGGCTGATCCTGTGTGCCGGTGATGTTTACAGATATATTTCCTTTCAACACGTCCTGTGCCTGCGTGTACACGGCAAATAACAGGAAACACACTATGCAGGCCATTGCCTTTCTCATATATTTTATCAGTTTCCTCAAAGATGATCACAAACGATACGGTTCGTATATCCTCTTTTACAGGATGTTCTATAGAATAGCTGAGCGGAATGGCGCCCGGAAACCCGTGTCTGTTTTTTACATTATTTCGCCGCGGGGAAAACACCTGTATACAGGAGAACGGTCCTGTACAGGTTTTCAGGAACAAAGGGCTTAATGAGTATATCATCCATACCTGTTTCC
>DASVLZ010000289.1:0-1801 GCA_036384615.1 Sediminibacterium sp. | reverse complement strand
GTTGTGCCAGCGTTTGGGTGGCAGACCGTGTGTCATACACATATACTTCCAGTTCTTTTCCATCATTGCGCATGGAGTCGAGCGCCAGTTGTGCGCCTTCATAAAATTCAAGGCCCGGACTTATAAAATCAGGGAATTCGTTTTTCCCGTAGCGATAGGTGCCGGTTGCGTCAAAAGCAGAGTCCAGGTACAGCGGGGCAAACAGCGCAATGCGATGCTTTACGGTTGTGGGTTGCTGCGCCTGCAGGGCTATGCAAAAAAATACAACAGGAAGAACGCTAAAGATTTTTTTCATCGCATAAGATTTGAACGGTCGTCTGCCAGCTTTATTCCCATTCAATTGTTGCGGGAGGTTTGCTGCTGATATCATACACCACGCGGTTGATGCCGCGCACATTGTTGATGATCTCATTCGAGATGTCTGCAAGAAAATCATAAGGCAGGTGCGCCCAATCGGCTGTCATGCCATCCACGGAAGTAACGGCCCTTAATGCCACGGTAAATTCATAGGTTCTTTCATCGCCCATGACCCCCACACTTTTCACCGGCAGCAATATGGTGCCTGCCTGCCATACCTCTGTATACAGGTTCCTGTCTTTGAGCCCGTTGATATAAATGGCATCGGCTGCCTGCAGCAGCTTCACTTTTTCTTCCGTTACTTCTCCCAGTATACGTATGGCAAGACCCGGCCCGGGGAAGGGGTGGCGGTTGATCATATCAGCGGGAATGCCCATTTCGATCCCCACCCTCCGCACTTCATCCTTGAACAGGAATCGCAGCGGCTCTACCAGGGTGAGATGCATTTTTTCAGGAAGCCCTCCCACATTATGATGCGATTTGATGGTTTGCGAAGGGCCGTGTACGCTCACGCTTTCGATCACATCAGGATAGATGGTGCCCTGCCCCAGGAAGGTTACACCACTTACAGCGGCAGCTTCTTCCTGGAATACATCTATGAACAGTTTGCCGATGGCTTTTCTTTTTTCTTCGGGATCGCTTTTTCCTTTCAGCGCGTCATAAAAACGCTGGCGGGCATCGATGCCTTTTACATTCAGGCCTATGGTATGATAGGTTTCCAGTACCTGGCTGAACTCGTCCTTGCGTAATACTCCATTATCCACAAAAATACCATGGAGCCTGTCGCCGATGGCTTTGCTGATGAGTGTGGCGGCTACGGTACTGTCAACACCACCGCTCAATGCCATGATCACATGACTGTTGCCGATCTGCCGGCGGAGTTTCTCCACTGTTTCGGCTACAAAAGATGCGGGTGTCCAGTCCTGGCTGCAGCCGCATATGTTTACGAGGAAATTATACAATACCTGTTTGCCTTGTGTGGAGTGATACACTTCCGGGTGAAACTGTATGCCATATAATGCATGGGTATCGCCGCCTGTTTTCCGGAAACCGGCAACGGGTATGCTCTCCGTTGTGGCCAGTATTTCAAAGCCATCAGGTAATTGGGTGATGGAATCGCTATGGCTCATCCACACCTGCGAATCGGTGCTGATGCCCTGGAAAAGGGTATCGTCTTTTTTCAACTGTAACCTTGCACGCCCGTATTCTCTTTTATTGGATTTATCCACCCTGCCGCCAAAACATTTCGCGGTAAGCTGTGCGCCGTAACAGATGCCGAGAACAGGTACTTTCTGTATCATCGCAGCCACATCCACCGCAGGTGCATTCTCTTCATTCACGCTGAACGGGGAGCCGCTTAAAATAATGCCTTTCAGTGCGGCATCTATTTCAAATGGCTTCTGAAAAGGGATGATCTCGCAGTATACATTGGCTTCCCTGACTG
>DASVLZ010000288.1:0-3273 GCA_036384615.1 Sediminibacterium sp. | reverse complement strand
CATCTCTTCTATATATCCCTTGCCGTAATATGTCTGCGGTTCCAATCCCTGCAGGCTGTCGTTGCGTTTGGTATTGATCGTATACAGCAAAGTGGTGATCTGCGGGAACTGCTGCAGTAAGCCGTCAAGCAGTTTTTTACGGTTTTCCGCATCTTCATAGCCCAGCATCACATTCACCATCAGTTCGCCGGTGGTGCTGTTGCGCACAAACATATTGCGGAGCCAGCCCTGGTGTTGTTTGATGTTATAGAATGGCAACCCATTGTCTGTTGCAAAAGCGGCAGCCGCCTTACGTACGAGGTTGGTGGGCTCATCCTGCAGATGACAGGTGTTGATCTCCACCACTTTGTCGAAAAAACCGCGTACATGAAAACCGGCTGCCCCGGGGCCCTCGAAGGAAAGCCCTGCTTCTTTCATACGCCTGAATTCAGCATCGGGAATATACCTGCCTGTGGCAAAGGTGTATTCCATTTTATTGCGGTAGTGTCTTGTCTGTTCTGCGCCAATGATGGGCATGATCTCCGGCAGCGGTATGCGCCCGATGCGTGTAAGGTTATCTGTAACCTGCTGCTGTTTGTATTGCAGCTGCCTGGCGTAGGGCAGCATCTGCCACTGGCAGCCGCCGCATACACCAAAATGTTCGCAGAAAGGCTCTACACGGTCTGGAGATAGGGAGCGGATGGCAATAGCCTGTCCTTCGGCCCAGTCTGCTTTGTTTTTTGTGAGCCTTATATCCACGGTATCGCCGGGTACAGCCCCTTCAATAAACACCACTTTCCCATCCACCCTCGCGAGGGATTTGCCTTCGGCCGCGTAATCCTGTACGGTGATGTTCTCGAGTATAACCTGTTTTTTCTGTTTTCTCACCGCGCAAAGGTAAGACAGGGAAATTGCAGATGGCAGATTGCAGATGGGAGATTGTAAAAGAAAGTATGTATGCAGAGACCTGAAATAGATACGGAGTTATTTAACGAACTGTGAAAAATATCAATCTGCCATCTGCCATCTGCAATCCTTTAATTTCCCGGTACAGCCATGCGGACGAACTTTATTTGGTTATTTTTACGGTCCATTCCATTTTCTATGAAATATTTTCTTTTCAGTTTCCTGATAGCCTTTGGTATTACGGGCGCTTTTTCGCAGGTTAAAAAAACACAGCCGAGACCTGCAGCCAAAACACCTGCGAAGAGTGTAGCTCCGGCCGGTAGCGGCAGGCATATCAGCATTACTTTGCGGCCCATCAAAAATGAAAAGATATACCTCGGCAGTTACTATGGCAACAGCATGGTGCTGGTGGATTCCACCACGCTCGATGCGAACAGTCATGGCGTATTTACCGGCTCGCCCAAATATACCGGCGGTATTTATTTTGTAGTAACCCGGCAGTATACACGGCAATTTGATTTTCTGATGGATGACCAGCAGCAGTTCAGTATTGTGGCTGATACGGCTGTAAAGGAAAAAGCAACGATTACAGGCTCGCCGGATAACGACCTGTACAAATCTTACGCTGCATTCATGGATGTGAACGGGAAACGCCTGGCAGAACTGGATAAGGAGTTCAGTTCGGGGAACCTGAAGACTTCCGCCGATACCAGCCGCTGGAGAGCAGAATACAGCGAGAAGAATAAGGCAGTGAAGAATTTCCAGGATAATATCATCAAAACACATCCCAATTCGCTGCTGGCCATGCTGCTTGCTGCCATGAAACGCCCCGAAACGCCGGCGATTCCGGTGGTGAACGGGAAAGCGGATTCAAGCTATCCCTATCATTATGTAAAAGAACATTACTGGGATGATGTGAACTTTAACGATGACCGCCTGCTCCGCACGCCTTTCTTTGAAAAGAAGCTGGATGAATATTATAAAACCATGGTCTATCCAGAGCCGGACTCGATCATCAAGGAAGTGAATTATATGCTGCTGTTTGCCAGAACGGGCAAAGAGATCTATCCATACCTGCTCACCAAATTCACCAACAAATACATTAACCCGGAGATCATGGGGCAGGATAAGGTTTTTGTGTACCTGTTCGAGAATTTTTATGCCAAAGGCGATACGGTGTTACTGAATCCTGCTTCGCGCAAGACCATTGTGGACAGGGCCTACAGCCTGATGGCCAACCAGCTTGGCCTGCCCGCCCCGCAACTGAACCTGACGGATACATTGGGCAAAGCTGTTTCGCTTTACAATGTGCATGCTCCTTTTACCGTGGTGGCTTTCTGGGATCCCAATTGCGGGCATTGCAAGGAAGAAATACCCAGGCTGGATTCCATGTACAAAGCCCGGTGGAAGGATTATGGCGTAGCGGTGTATTCGGTGAATATTTATGAGAACGAGATCCCTTCCTGGAAAAAATTTATTGCCGAAAAGCATCTTTCTCCCCAATGGATACAGGCTTATGAAACCAAGGAAGCCAAGACAGCGGTGGAAAAAGCCGGCCAGCCCAACTACCGGCAGCTGTATGATATCTATAAAACGCCAACCATTTACCTTCTCGACAAAGACAAACGCATCATCGCCAAACACCTGAGCCTCGAACAATTCAATGAACTGATTGAGGCGAAGAGGAAAAGCAAATGAATATTGAACAGATGAACAAGGAATATCGAATGTTGATCGGACTTCTTCCTTCCCCTTCGATATTCCTTGTTCATCTGTTCAATATTCACAAGAGTTCTTTCACCACATTCCAGACCACCTTCGGTTTGCCGAGGGTGTAGTAGTGCAGTACGGGAACGCCTTTGGCCTTGAGTTCCTTGCTTTGCTGTACCAGCCATTCAGTGCCTACCTGCTCGCATTCTGCATCTGTTTTGCGTTTGAGCATGGCTTGTGAGAGGTCGGTGGGCAGGTCAACATGGAATATACGGGGCAATACGGATAACTGTTTTTTGTTGGTGATGGGCTTTAACCCGGGTATGATCGGAACGTTGATGCCCAGCTCCCTGCACTTGGCTTCGAATGCAAAGAATTTCTGGTTGTCGAAGAACATTTGTGTCATAATATAACAGGCGCCCGCATCTACCTTGGCTTTCAGCCGCTGCATATCGATCTCGAGGTTGGGAGCTTCAAAATGTTTTTCGGGATAGCCGGCCACGCCCATGCAGAACCCGGTCTTGCCGCCGTTCTTGATGTCTTCATCCAGGTAAATACCATTGTTCATATTGCCTACCTGCTGCAGCAGGTCAATGGCCAGGTGGTTACCACCGGGTTCGGGCTCAAAAGCGGCTTCATTCTTTGCCGCATCGCCGCGAAGGATGAGCAGGTTATCTA